>NZ_JAOCFV010000021.1:0-74985 GCF_029842145.1 Stenotrophomonas sp. GD03794 | reverse complement strand
TACCAATGATGGACGGGCCTGCAACGGTATAATCGGGGCCTCTTCATTGCTGTGGCCGCCCCCTTGAACGACACGCCCGAACCCGTCGTCTCCGAGCTGATCGACCTGCTCACCCTGGAGCGGCTGGAGGACAACCTGTTCCGCGGGCAGAGCCGCGACATCGGCACCAAGTACGTGTTCGGCGGCCAGGTACTGGGCCAGGCGCTGGCTGCGGCGCAGGCCACGGTCGACAACGGGCGCCACGTGCACTCGCTGCACGCCTACTTCCTGCGCGCCGGCAACATCGACCACCCCATCGTCTACGACGTGGACCGCACCCGCGACGGCGGCAGCTTCTCGGTGCGCCGGGTTACCGCAATCCAGCACGGCAAGGTGATCTTCTTCTGCGCGGCCTCGTTCCAGCAGGCCGAAACCGGTGCCGAGCACCAGCACAAGATGCCCGAAGTGCCGCAGCCGGAAGACATCGAACCGAACCGCCCGCTGCCGGCCGAAGTGCTGGAGCGGCTGCCGATCAAGGTGCAGCGCTGGCTGTCGCGCGGCGGCCCGTTCGAGTTCCGCCACGTCTACCCGCGTGACGAACTGAACCCGCCCAAGCGCCCGCCGTACCATCAGGTGTGGCTGCGCCTGAGCGAGCCGGTCGGCGATGCCCCGGAGCTGCACCAGGCGCTGCTGGCCTACGCCTCCGACTTCCACCTGCTGGGCACGGCGACGTTCCCGCACGGCATCAGCTACTACCACCCGCACGTGCAGATGGCCTCGCTCGACCACGCGATCTGGTTCCACCGCCCGTTCCGCGCCGATGACTGGCTGTTGTACTCGCTGGACAGCCCCAGCGCGCAGGATTCGCGCGGCCTGGCCCGCGGCCAGTTCTTCACCCGCAACGGCGTACTGGTGGCCAGCACCGCGCAGGAAGGCCTGATCCGCGTGGTTCCCGACCAGGCCGCGGCCGCCGCCGTGCCGGCCAAGGATTGATCCGATGCGCCAGATCTTCAGCAGCCAGCGCGTGGAAACCGTCGAAGGCGTCGCCGAGCTCCTGCGCGAGCATGGCATCGACGTCAAGGTGACCAACGGGCGCTCGTACAAGACCCGTCGCCGCGGCCAGTTCAGCTATACCGACCTGGGCAACGCCAACGCCTACCCAGCGGTGTGGATCGTGCGCGCCGACGACCAGCCGCGCGCGCGTGAAATCCTGCGCGAGGCGCGCCTGCTCGACACCACCCGCCGCGACCATCCGACCGCCGAATTCGCCTTCCGCGACGCGCCGGAACAGGGCAGCGGTGGCCGCAGCTGGGCCTGGCGCATCCGCATCGCCCTGCTGGTGGTGATCGCCGGCGTGGCGCTGGTGATCGGCCTGCGCCATCGCGGCGCCCCGGCGCCGGTCGCACCGGCCCCTGCCCCGCAGGACCAGCCGCAGCAGGCGCAACCGGCCCCGCAGGCCGCACCGGAAGAGGAAGAAGTCCGGGTCCGCATCCAGCCCTCGAAGTGACGCACGGGTAGTGCCGGCCGCTGGCCGGCAGCCGCAAAAAGGGGACGGAGGGGATTAAGTCGTTTGTGCCTCAAACGACTTAATCCCCTCCGTCCCCTTTTTTGTCATGAGGTTGCCGGCCAGCGGCCGGCACTACCGCACAGAATGCTGGTCACACTTCGCGCGCGGCTCCGTCATGGGACACAATCCCAGCAGGAGAGCCGCCGCCATGACGACGTTCGCCGCATCGATCGACCAGACCCTGGAACGCGAACTGCCTGCCGCCGCCAGCGGTTGCCAACACGCCTATGGCCGCATCGTGCTGGCCTGCCAGAACACGGTTACCGCCATCGCGCTGGCCATCACCCGCGATCGTCAGGCCAGCGAGGACATCGCCCAGGAGGCCTTCGTGAAGGGCTGGCAGCAGCTGCACCAGCTGCGCAGCTCGACCAGCTTCCTGCCCTGGCTGCGGCAGATCACCCGCAACCTGGCCCGCGACTGGCTGCGCGCGCAGCGCGGCAGACCGCTGACCGGCGAGGCCGCCGAGGTTGCGATGGGCATGGCGGCCGACCCGGCCCCGGGCGCGGCCGACCGCCTGCAGCGGGTGGAAGAAGAGATCGCTGCCGAGGACATCATTTCCGCGTTGCCGGCCGACAGCCGCGAAGTGCTGTTGCTGTACTACCGCGAAGGCCAGCGCTCGCAGCAGGTGGCCGACCTGCTTGGGCTCAGTGACGCCGCCGTGCGCAAGCGCCTGTCGCGTGCCCGCGCCCTGGTCCGCGACGGCCTGCTGCAGCGCTTCGGCGAGTTCGCGCGCAGCAGCGCACCGAGCGCGGCATTCGCCACTGCCGTGGTGTCGATGGTGCTGGTGGCTGCGCCCGGCACGGCCAGTGCTGCGGTGCTGCTCGGCACCGGTGTCGGCATCGGCGGCAGCAAGCTTGGCCTCGGCGGTGCCAGCGCTGCGGGCGGCACCGCGATGGGTTCGCTGACTGCCACGCTGGGCCAGCTGCACGTGCTGCCGGCCGAAAGCTGGGGGGCGGTGATCGGCGGCGTGGTCGGTGGTGCGATCGGCAGCTATCTAGGCGGACGTTTCCTGATGTCGTACACCGAAACGGCATCCGAGCGCGCCGACGTGCGCCGGTTCCTCTATCTCAACATCATCACCGGCATGTTCTGGTGCCTGGCGATCCTGCTGGCGGTCATGCTGCAGGCGCCGGTCTGGGCGCAGCTGACGGTGCTGGCGGTAGGCCTGGGCGTGGTCAATTACCAGTGCCTGGTGCCGCTGCAGCGGGTGATGGCACCGATGATCGCGCGCGATTCGGCCCGGCGCGGCCGCAGCGGGACCAACTGGAAATACGAGTCCATGTATGGCCGCACCGGCATCATCGCCATGAACCTGATGGTCATCGCGCTGGTGGTGTACTCACTGATGCGCAGCGGCCGCTTGTAACGGACAACGCCGGCAGTGCGTCGGCGTTGTCGTCATTCATTGCGTTGAAACTCAGCGCTGCGGCTTCGGCGCGGCGCCATCGCGCGGACCGCCGTGGCGCGGGCCGCCGTGCATCGGGCCCTTGGCGGCGTCGAACTCGGCCTTGCTCAGCTGGCCGTCCTTGTTGGTGTCGGCGGCAGCGAACCAGGCGTCACGGCGCTGCTTCATGCGCAGCTCGCGGTCGGCCTTGTCCAGGTAGCCGTCCTTGTTGAGATCGAGCTGGTCGAAGCGCGCGGCCAGGCGCGGGTCGGCCTTGGCCTCCTCGCGGCTGATGCGACCGTCCTTGTTGACGTCCAGCTTGGCCCAGCGCTCACCGCCGTGGCCACGGCGACCGTGCTTCCAGCGCGGCAACTCATCGCGCGAAAGCTTGCCGTCCTTGTTCTTGTCCAGCTCGTCGAACTTCGCGGCCAGGCGCGGGTTGGCAGCCGCCTCGCTGCGGTCAATGACGCCGTCGCCGTTGGTGTCCAGCTTGGCCGGACGCTGCGCGGGCGTGGTCGGGGTGTCGGCCGCGAGCGCGATACCGGAAGCGGAAGTGCCGAGCAGCAGGGCCAGCAGCAGGGGGGTACGGATCATGAGGTCACTCCTGGGGATGGGAACAGCGTCGGGGTGATCACTTCACCCTCGGGGAACAACAACGCCCGGGCGCGACGTCGGTTGACGCCTCTGCCAGTTCCATTCATCCGGCGGACAGTCGCCACCACTGCGACAGGCTGGGGCTATGCTGTGCCTATGGCGATACATGGCGACAGAGACGACGAACTGCGACTTTTCCAGACCGGCGAGCACCCCTGCGGGTACTGGTCGGACCGGGTGGCGCGCGACCTGGTGCTGGACCCGCACGATCGCCGCCTTGGCGGCCTGTACCCGCTGGCACTGAGCTGGGGCTTCCGCCGCAGCGGCGACCTGGTCTACCGGCCGCATTGCGCGCACTGCCAGGCCTGCGTGGCAGTGCGCATTCCGGTGGCGCGCTTCGCCCCGGATCGCAGCCAACGCCGCTGTGCCGCCCGCAATGACGACCTGGAGGTGCGGATCACCGCCGCCACCGCCCGCGACGACCTGTTCGCGCTGTACCACCGCTACCTCACCCACCGCCATGCCAACGGCGGCATGGATGACCACGGCCCGCACGAGTTCGAGCAGTTCCTGATCGGCAGCTGGTCGCATACCCGCTTCATGGAGATGCGCCTGCCCGGCCACGACGGCCAGCCCAGCCAGCTACTGGGGGTGGCGGTGACCGACGTCACCGAACACGGCCTGTCGGCGGTCTACACTTTCTTCGACCCGGACCACGCCGCGCGCGGGCTGGGCACCTTCGCGATCCTGCAGCAGATCGAATGGGCGCGCCGCGAGGGCCTGCCGCACGTTTATCTGGGCTACTGGATCCGCGGTCACCAGAAGATGGACTACAAGCGCCGCTTCCATCCGCTGGAAGCCTACGATGGCCGCCGCTGGCACGATTTCGACAACGATCTGGACGGGCGCTGACAAACCGCTGACACCGGACCGGGTGCACAATACGGCCCATGAACGCCAAACCCCTGATCCTCGCCCTGGCCCTGCTCTGCGGCGCCACCGCCACTGCCCCCGCCTTCGCCACCTCCCCCGCGATGACCGAAAAGCCGTCCGCTGCGCTGCGCCTGGCCACCTACAACACCTCGCTGTACTCCGATGACGCCGGTGGCCTGATCAAGGAACTGGAAGGCGACAGCGAACACGCACGCAAGATCGCCGCGGTGCTGCAGCAGGTGCGCCCGGATCTGGTGTTGCTGAACGAGTTCGACTTCGACGACGCCCACCGCGCCGCCGACCTGTTCCAGAAGCGCTACCTGGAAGTGGCCCAGCCCGGCGGCGGCAAGCCGCTGCACTTCGCCTACCGCTACCTGGCGCCGGTCAACACCGGCGTGCCCAGCGGCCTGGACCTGGACAACAACGGCGTGGTCGGCGGAGAAGGCCGCAGCCGCGGCAACGATGCCTGGGGCTACGGCCTGCACCCGGGCCAGTACGGCATGCTGGTGCTGTCGCGCTACCCGATCGATGAAGCCAAGGTGCGCAGCTTCCAGCTGCTGAAGTGGAGCGCGATGCCGGGCGCGATCCGTCCGGTCGACCCGCGCACCGGCAAGAGCTTCTACAACGACCACGTGTGGTCGCAGCTGCGGCTGTCGTCGAAGTCACATTGGGACGTGCCGGTGAAGACCCCGGCCGGCGTGGTCCACGCGCTGGTCTCGCACCCGACGCCGCCAGTGTTCGATGGCCCGGAAAAGCGCAACGCCGCGCGCAACCACGACGAACTGCGCCTGTGGCAGGAATACCTGTCCAAGGGTGACAAGCCGTGGCTGTGCGACGACAAGGGGCAGTGCGGTGGCCTGGCGCAGGACGCGCGCTTCGTGATCCTCGGCGACCTCAACAACGACCCGGTCGACGGCGATGGCCGCCATGAGGCGATCGTCGAACTGATCGAGAACGCCCGCGTGCTGCGCTACCCCACCCCACGCAGCGTCGGCGGCGAGCAGACCAGCCTGGCCTATGCGGCCAAGGGCATCGAGCGCAAGGGCGCACCGTTCCATGCCACCGGCGATTTCGGCCCGAAGTCCGGCACCATGCGCCTGGACTACGTGCTGCCCTCGACCGGTTTCGAATACGTGGGCAGCGGCATCTTCTGGCCGGCCAATGAAAGCCCCGAAGCGAAGATCGCCGACGGTAGCGACCACCACCTGGTGTGGGTGGACGTGAAGCCGTAACCCCCACAAAGAGGGGACGGAGGGGATTAAGTCGTTTGTGGCACAAACGACTTAATCCCCTCCGTCCCCTTTTTGTTTTACGGGCGCAGTTCGACGCCGATGGCTTCGGCGGCATCACGCGCGATGGCACGCGCTTCGTCGATGGTTTCTGCGCGCGCCAGGGTCACGCCGACGCGGCGATGGCCGTGCACGCTGGGCTTGCCGAACAGGCGCACGGCGGTGTCCGGCACCTGCAGCGCGGCCGCCACGTTGTTGAAGTACGGCACGCCTTCGCCATGCGCCAGCAGCGCGCACGAGGCCGACGGGCCGCTCTGGCGGATCACCGGGATCGGCAGGCCGAGGATGGCGCGCGCATGCAGCGCGAACTCGCTCAGCTCCTGCGAGACCAGCGTCACCAGGCCGGTGTCGTGCGGGCGCGGCGACACTTCGCTGAACCACACCTCGTCGCCCTTCACAAACAGCTCGACACCGAACAGGCCCCAGCCACCGAGGTCGTCGGTGATCGCGCGCGAAATCTCTTCGGCACGCGCCAGCGCCTTGCTCGACATCGGCTGCGGCTGCCAGCTTTCGCGGTAATCGCCATCCTTCTGCAGATGGCCGATCGGCGCGCAGAACGAGGTGCCGCCGGCATGGCGCACGGTCAGCAGGGTGATTTCGTAATCGAAATCGATGAAGCCTTCGACGATGCAGCGACCGGCACCGGCACGACCACCGGTCTGCGCGTAGTCCCAGGCCGGGGCGATGTCCGCCTCGCTGCGCAGGGTGCTCTGGCCCTTGCCCGAGGACGACATCACCGGCTTGACCACGCACGGCAGGCCGATGGCTGCCACGGCGGCGCGGTACTCGGCTTCGGTATCCACGAAGCGGTACGGCGAGGTCGGCAGGCCCAGGGTTTCGGCGGCCAGGCGGCGGATGCCTTCGCGGTCCATGGTCAGGCGTGCGGCACGCGCGGTCGGGATCACCCGCAGGCCCTGCTCCTGTTCCAGCTGGACCAGGGTTTCGGTGTGAATGGCCTCGATCTCCGGCACCACCAGGTGCGGCTGCTCCTGGGCGATCAGGGCACGCAGGGCCATCGCATCGAGCATGTCGATCACGTGCGAGCGGTGCGCGACCTGCATGGCCGGGGCATCGGCATAGCGGTCGGCGGCGATCACTTCCACGCCCAGCCGCTGCAGCTCGATGGCCACCTCCTTGCCGAGTTCGCCCGAACCCAGCAGCAGCACGCGGGTGGCGGAGGGGGACAACGGAGTTCCAAGCTTGGCCATGGCGGTTCCAGCAGCGATGTGAAGGCGGGTGGGCATTCTAGCTGGCCGGGCACCCCGGCCATGGCATCCGACGAACGGCAGTCGACAAGTGATATCATTTTGATATCTTCATTCCGAACCCTCAAGGACGTACCGCCATGAAAGAGAAGTCGCTGTCTTCGCTCAACGGCCTCGGCACGCTGGCCGGCGCCCTGCTTGTCGCCCTCGCCGGCGGCGCCCTGTTCGTACTGGGGGTAGCAGCCAAGGCCAGCACCGGCTCGCCCAACCTGCTGCTGATGCTGGCCGGCATCCTGATGGCGGCGCTGGCGGTCTTCGCCCTGGCCGGCCTGTACACGGTCCAGCCCAACCAGGCGGCGGTGCTGAGCCTGTTCGGCAAATACGTGGGCACCGTGAAGGACAACGGCCTGCGCTGGAACAACCCCTTCTATGCCAAGCGCCGGGTCAGCCAGCGCGTGCGCAACTTCGAGAGCGGCAAGCTGAAGGTCAACGAGCTGGACGGCAGCCCGATCGAGATCGCGGCGGTCATCGTCTGGCAGGTGGTCGATGCCTCCGAGGCGGTCTACAACGTGGACGACTACGAGAGCTTCGTGCACATCCAGTCCGAATCGGCGCTGCGCGCGATGGCCACCAGCTACCCCTACGACCAGCATGAGGATGGCCAGCTGGCCCTGCGCAGTCATGCCAGCGAGATTTCCCAGCACCTGAAGAACGAACTGGCCGAGCGCCTGGCCGACGCCGGCGTGCAGGTGATCGATGCGCGCATCAGCCACCTCGCCTACGCCGCCGAAATCGCCCAGGCGATGCTGCAGCGGCAGCAGGCCAACGCGGTGATCGCCGCGCGCACGCGCATCGTTGCCGGTGCGGTCGGCATGGTCGAGATGGCCCTGGCCGAACTGCAGAAGAACGGCGTGGTGCAGCTGGACGAGGAACGCAAGGCGCACATGGTCAGCAACCTGCTGACCGTGCTGTGCTCGGACCGCGGCACCCAGCCGATCGTCAATGCCGGTTCGCTGTATTGAGCCACACTCGCAACGGGGCGCCCCACCGCCCCGCCAGGAGCCCCCATGAGTGAGAAGAAAGCCTACCCGCTGCGCATCAACGCCGACGTCCTGGCTGCGGCGCAGCGCTGGGCTGATGACGAACTGCGCAGCCTCAACGCTCAGATCGAATACGTGCTGCGCGACGCGCTGCGCAAGGCAGGACGCCTGCCCAAACCCGAGGCATCGCAGGAGGACAAGGAATGAGCAAGCGCTGGAGCTACCAGACGATCGAGGTCAAGACCTCCATGATGGGCGTACTCAAGGCCGAGGATGTCCAGGCCGAGCTGAGCCGGCAGGGCCAGCTGGGCTGGGAACTGGTCAACATCATCATCCCGGCGCCGATGCGCCCGGCGATGCTGGTGTTCAAGAAGGAGGCCTGAACCATGGGCGCCAGCGATCCGAAACCCTTTGACGTGGCCGAGAGCTCGCCGCTGCGCGTGCTCTGGATCGTGCTGCCGCTGCTGGCTGCCTTCGTGGTCTGCGTGTATGCGCAGCTGTACAAGGCGCCGGCGAGCGCACCCTGGATCGAAGTAACGCTGTCGCCACCCTGGTTCCGGATGGGCGGCAGTGCGGCATGGAGCTTGCTGATGATCGCCGCGCTCGGCATCGGGTTGGGGGCCGCGTTCTTCCGCCGCCGCGTGGAGCTGGCCGGCAACGTGCTGGACGTGCGCTCGACGATGTACCGGCGGCGCGTGCCGGTGGCGCAGCTGCGTCTGGACCAGGCCGAGGTGGTCGACTTGCAGCGTGACCGTCGCTATGGCATCCGTGTCAAGACCAATGGCTATTCAATGCCGGGCTTCTACTCGGGCCACTTCCGACTGCAGGGCGGCGGCAAGGGTTTCGCGCTGGTCACCGACCGTGCGCGTGTCCTCGCCCTGCCGGTCAGCGATGGCAGCACGTTGCTGCTCAGCGTGGAACGGCCGCAGGCGCTGCTCGATGCGCTGCACAAGGTGGCCGCGTCGGCGCCACGGCAGTAAGCTGCGGCGATGCAACGACGCCCGCCCCTGCTGATCAATACCGAGGCCATCGAACTGTGGCCCGCCGACCTGCTGCGCGCGCGCAGCAACCTGGATGCACGGCTGCTGTCACAGGCGCGATGGGTGCTGCGGCGCAAGCGCGATGGCCGCTACTTGGCGGCCGTACTGCCGCACGGCGTGCACTCGATGGTGCCGCGCCTGCCGCGCGAGCCCGGGGTCGAGGACGCACTGGCGCTGCTGGACACCGCGGCTGCACGGCCCTTCGGCGCCGGACTGGAAGATCAGTGGCTGCCGCTGGCCGGGTTGCAGCAGCGCCTGCAGCAGCTTGGCCTGGACCCGCAGCGCTACGCCGACGACAGCGGCCTGCCGCTGGAACCCGAACCCTGCCTGCTGCATTTTGCCGGCCGCGATCGCTTCGCCCGCCCGCTATGGCTGCGCCGTGGCGCAGCACAGGGCTGGCGGCGGATGCGCCTGCACGCCGCGCAGGACGGCATCGCGCTGGATGCGATTTCCGGCTTCCGCAGCCATGCCTACCAGTTGGGCATCTTCGAACGGAAGCTTGCGCGCGGCTTGAGCGTGACCGAGATCCTGAAGGTCAATGCCGCCCCGGGTTTCAGTGAACACCACAGCGGCCATGCGCTGGACATCGGCACACCGGGTGATGCCCCGGCCGAAGAATCGTTCGAAGCCACCGACGCCTTCGCGTGGCTGCAGACCCATGCCAGCACGCACGGCTTCCAGCTGAGCTACCCGCGCGACAACCCGCACGGCATCGTCTACGAACCGTGGCACTGGTGCTGGAGACCGGCCAACGGCTGAGCCCCTCGTGGCGGCTGCACGGCGAACTTCATGGAGCTGTCCGAGCGGATTCCGCGCGCCCACCACGAGATGGAACAAGAAGGCAAAGACAGAAGCCGGTCGCTTCGCTCGAAGCCTCTACAACGGATCAGCGCGCGGCTGTTGGGTCCGCCTTCAAGCGAGCCGAGCACCGCAGGTCCGGCGAGGGCGAAGAGGTGCGGGTGTCTGAGCGCAGCGAGTTCCCGCACCGCCCCTCGACGGGCCGAGGAGCGCAGGGGACCGGTGCGCAGCACCGGCTCGCGGCCGGCGGCGCGTTTCTTTTGGTTACTTTTCTTTTCGCGCGAAAAGAAAAGTAACGCCCATGGACGGTGCAGATCGCATCAGCATGGATCGAAGAAACAACCTCGACTCAGTCACCGCCTCAACGCATTGATCGCCAGCAGCACCCATCCGGCCATCATGCTGGTGCCACCGATCGGCGCCATCCGCGTCGGCCATTGCCACAACGCGCCTCCCACCAGGCTGCCGGAAAACAGCAGGACACCCAGCAGCAGCACGTACAGCGCCAGGTGCGCGATCACCCCGTGCGCGCGCGGCCCCAGCGCCACCAGCACCGCGCCATGCGCGAACGCGTACAACGCCGCCATGTTCAGATGCTGCTGCGCCAACGGATCGGCCACACCGTGCGACGCGTAGGCGGACAGGCCGATCGAAGCAGCTGCCAGCAGCGCACCGAGGCAGGCCAACAGGGAAGGCTTACGTGCGCGACGTTCGAGATTGAACATGTGGGCTCCTTGCGCAGCGCCCCTTGCCGGGCGCCAGATGAAAAAAAACGCGCCGCAATAAGCGGCGCGTTTTCGTGTCCAGCACTACATGGGTCAGCCGAGGCTTACTTGACGGCCCAGTAGATGTCGTAGGTACCTTCCGGGGTGAACGACTTGTCGATGCCGTCCTTCCAGGATTCGTACGGACGGTCGATCACTTCGTTGCCCGAGGTCACGGCCCAGGCGCGCAGGCCGTTGCGGGCCACGTCCAGACCCGCCATGTGGCCGGTGTAGGCCGCATGCGCCGAACGGTGCGGAGCCACGTGCACGTACTTGACCGGAGCGCCGCCGTCGATCTTGACGGTCAGCTCTTCAGCGGTGGCACCTTCAGCACCCTTCTTCTTCACCGGCTGGGCGATGTCGAAGGCGTACTTCTCCTGGCCGAAGTCGGTGGTGACGATGCGGAACGGACCGGCGGCTTCAAGGCCATTGGCCTCCATCACGCGCTTGATCCACTCCTGGTTGTCCTTGATCGACTTGGTGATCGTGTCCTGACCGCGGTCCACGTTACCGGCGTTGACGACCAGCAGGTCTTCAGCCGGCACATCGACGATGGCCAGATCGGTCAGCGGAGCTTCCGGGGTGCGGTAGTCGACGTTCGGAACGCTGGCCAGCATGTTGGCCATGCGCGACAGACCCATCTTGATGTCGTCGCCGATCTGGCGGCTGACATACAGGCCGGCATAACGGCCGAACAGGTCGAAGCCGTACTTCACCGAGTAGTCCTGGGTGATCTTGACGTTGCGGCCACCCTTGCCAGTCGGCTCCAGAGTGAAGGTGGTGATCTTGTCGTGACCCTTGGTGGCGTCATCGATGGCGATCGCAACACGCTTGTTCTCTTCGGCTTCGGTGATCTTCCAGGAGCCGGTGCCCAGGTCCTTGGAGGTGAAGTCGAGGGTGGCACCGACGCCGGAGGCCGGGCCGGACAGCTTCAGTTCAACGGCGGGATCACGCAGTACCAGCGGGTTCCAGTCCTTGAAGCGGCGCAGGCTGCTGACCGTGTCGTACACGATCGTCATCTTGCGGTTGGTCTCGATGCTTTCGGTGATGTGACGCTCGCCCGGCAGACATACGCCAATGATGACGAACAGGCCAGCCACGATCCCCAAGGCGATCAGGAACTCGATAATACGGGTCATTCAGAGAGTCTCCGGGGCCGATCCCACGGCCGGGTTGATTGAAGCGAAGCGCCAATCCTAGCAGGCTTCGCGGGCATTGTTTATCGGGATTGGCGCACCGGTTTCCCTGCCGGCTGCGTATTTGTATGGACAAAGAATTCGAAGGGTAACGCATACCGCTACCGGCCAGTAGGGGGCAACCTTGGCCGCAGCCCCTAACCATCACCCAAGTCTTTGTACCGGAACGATTTTTCTCAGACCAGTTGGAGTTCGAACGCCTTCAGTACGGCACGCGTACGGTCGCGGACGCCCAGCTTGGAGAGAATGTTGGACACGTGGTTCTTGATGGTGCCTTCGGCCACACCCAGCGAGTTGGCGATCTCCTTGTTGGAGAAGCCACTGGCCATCAACCGCAGGATCTCGGTCTCGCGGTCGGTCAGCGGGTCCGGGCGGTCCAGGCTGACGAACTCGTTGCGCATGTGCTCCAGGCCGGACAGCAGGCGCTGGGTCACGGCAGGCTGCACCAGCGAACCGCCGTCTGCCACGGTGCGGATGGCACCGACCAGCTGCGCCAGGGTGACGTCCTTGAGCAGGTAGCCCTTGGCACCGGCCTTGAGCCCGGCCAGCACCAGCTGGTCGTCGTCGAAGGTGGTGAGGATGATGGTCGGCGGCAGCTGCTCCTGGCGCGACAGCACCTGCAGCGCCTCCAGCCCGGACATCACCGGCATGCGCATGTCCATCAGCACCACATCGGGACGCACCTGCGGTATCAGCTCGACCGCCTGCCGGCCATCGCCGGCCTCGGCCACCACCTCGATGCCGTCGTCGAGCGCCAGCAGGGAGCGGATTCCCTGCCGCACCAGGGTTTGGTCGTCGACCAGGCAGACGCGAATCATCAACGTACTCCTTCAGGAACCTTGGTAAGGGCAGCCACCAGCACCGTTGCCGGCACCGTCGCCCGCAGCCGGAATCCTTCGCCGGGACGGGTCTCGATCTGCAGCTGGCCACCACATTGTTGCAGGCGCTCGCGCATGCCGCGCAAGCCATTGCCTACATTGACCATATCCGCGCCGACGCCGTCGTCGCGGGCCTCCACCACCACCCGGTCGGGGGCTTCACGGTACACCTTGATCCACAGGTGGCGGGCACCGGCGTGGCGCACCGCGTTGGTAATGATTTCCTGGGTACAGCGCAGCAGCACGTGGGCCCGCTGCGGGTCTTCCACGTTCAGCGGGTCCTCGATCTCCAGCTGGATGTCCAGCGAGGGCACGTTCTCGGTCAGCGGACGCAGGGCCGCCGCCAGATCGATGGCACCGGTCTCGCGCAGCTGGCTGACCACCTCGCGCACGTTGCCCAGCAGCAGCTTGGCCAGGCCATGCGAACGCTTTACATGCTCCAGGGCCTGGCCCTCGGCCAGGTGGCTGGCCACTTCCAGGTTCAGGGTCAGCGCGGTCAACTGGTGGCCGAGCAGGTCATGCAGCTCGCGCGAGATGCGGGTGCGCTCGTTGACCCGGGCGCTCTCGGCCAGCAGGGCCCGGGTGGCGCGCAGTTCCGAATTGAGCCGGCGCTGCTCGTCGCGGGCCTCGGTCTGCTGGCGGGCGACCAGGCTGGTCACGAAGATGAACATGGAAAAGCCGCCGTACAGCAGCGACTGCATCACTGCTTCGAACAGCGGGAAGCGCAGCAGCATGTAGTAGACCGGTGCCACCGCCAGCTGGCTGACCAGCAGCCACAGCACGCCCAGTCGTATCGACAGCATCCACGGGATGACCCCCGCGGCGACCATCATCAGGATGCTGCCCAGGCCCGAGCCGCTCAGGAAACTGACCCCCAGCGCCGAGATCGTCAGCAGCAGCAACAGGCCGCGGTCCAGCCAGCTGGTGTGGCTGTCGCTGCGCAGGATGCGGGTCAGCCAGTAATAGGCGGTGCCGAAGGACAGGTAGGCGACGAACAGCAGGATCGCCCAGCCGCCCATGTCGTTGCGGCTGTGCAGGTTCTCGAACTGCGAGTACGCCAGCGGCAGGCCGACCATGACCCAGGTGAACAGGCCGGCCAGGCGGAGGACACGGGTATGGCTGAGGACTCCCAACATGCCAGCACTCTACGGGCCACGCCCGCGTACCGCACCCCACGGAAGTCATGCCTGCCCGGTCGCCTGTTCATGCCGCAGCCCACCCCGGGCATGCAATAATCGTGCGCAGGGTCCTTTGATGGACCAACCGCGTTACCCCACGGAGTCACAATGTCGATTGTCATCCGCGACGTGCGCGAGCACGAGCTCGATTCCGTCCTGGCTTTGAACAACAACGCTGGCCTGGCCATCCTTCCCCTGGATGCGGCCCGCCTGCGCCTGTTCTACGAAACCGCTGAGTACTTCCGCGTCGCCGAGCGCGACGGCAACCTGGCCGGATTCCTGATCGGCTTCGGCAGCGACAGCCAGCACGACAGCAGCAATTTCGCCTGGTTCAAGCAGCAGCTGGACACCCCCTTCTTCTACATCGACCGCATCGTGGTCGCCAGCCGCCGGCGTGGCGGTGGCGTCGGCCGTGCGTTCTATGCCGACGCGCAGAGCTTCGCCGAGCTGCGCTACCCGCAGATGACCTGCGAGGTCTTCCTCGACCATGGCGCCGATGCCGCCCTGCTCTTCCACGGCAGCTTCGGCTTCCGCGAGCTGGGCCAGAACACCATGGCCCAGGTTGACGTGCGTGCCAGCATGCTGGCCAAGGAACTGTGCAGCTACCCGTGGGTCCAGGAGACCTATCGTGGCAAGCTGCCGGATGTGGCATGGACACGCGCCCGGCAACTGCCGGCGCAGGCACAGCGACCGACGGGGACCTGAGCGTGGCGGTGAATTTCGATTACGAACAGGCCGGTGAACTGAAGATCGGCCAGGTAGGCATCGCCAACCTGCGCATCCGTACCCTTGATGTCGAGCGTCTCGTGCAGGAAATGCACGAGCGCGTGACCCGCGCACCGAAACTGTTCGGCCGCGCGGCAGTGATCCTCGACTTCGGCGGCCTGAGCCAGGTGCCGGACGTGGCCACCGCACAGGCGCTGGTCGATGGCCTGCGCAGCGCCGGCGTGTTGCCGGTGGCACTGGCCTACGGCACCAGCGCGGTCGATCTGCTCTCGCAGCAGCTCGGCCTTCCGCTGCTGGCCAAGTTCCGCGCCCAGTACGAGCGTGCCGAGGCCGAGCCGGCCCCGCCACCGCCGGCAGCGGAACCGCGCCGCGTCGTGCGTGCCGAGCCGAAACCGGCCCCCGCCGCGCCCGTGGCAAAGGTCGCCGACGCCGCCGCCCCGCAGCCGGGCCGCATGCAGCTGGGCAACGTGCGTTCAGGCCAGCAGCTGTACGCGGAGAACTGCGACCTGACCGTGATGGCCACCGTCGGCGCCGGCGCCGAAGTCATTGCCGATGGCAGCATCCATATCTACGGCACCCTGCGCGGCCGCGCGCTGGCAGGGGCCCAGGGCAACACCGCGGCACGCATCTTCTGCCGTGATTTCCATGCGGAACTGGTCGCCATTGCAGGCCATTACAAGGTACTGGACGATGTCCCGGACAACCTGCGCGGCAAAGCCGTGCAGGTGTGGCTGGAACAGGACCAGATCAAGATCGCTGCGCTGGACTGACGCAGCACCCAAACAGAATCATCAGGAGAAGTCCTTTGGCTGAAATCATCGTAGTCACCTCCGGCAAGGGCGGCGTCGGCAAGACCACTTCCAGCGCGAGCCTGGCCTGCGGCCTGGCACGGCGCGGCAAGAAGGTGGCGGTGATCGACTTCGACGTCGGCCTGCGCAACCTCGATCTGATCATGGGCTGCGAACGCCGCGTGGTGTACGACTTCGTCAACGTCGTGCACGGCGAAGCGACCCTCAAGCAGGCCCTGATCAAGGACAAGCGCTTCGAGAACCTGTACGTGCTGGCCGCCTCGCAGACCCGCGACAAGGACGCACTGACCCAGGAAGGCGTGGGCAAGGTCCTGAAGGACCTGGCCGCCGACGGCTTCGATTACATCATCTGCGACTCCCCGGCCGGCATCGAGAAGGGCGCCTTCCTGGCGATGTACTTCGCCGACCGCGCCGTGGTGGTGGTGAACCCGGAAGTGTCGTCGGTGCGCGACTCGGACCGCATCATCGGCCTGCTCGACTCCAAGACCCACAAGGCCGAGTCCGGCCAGGACGTGCCGGCCTTCCTGCTGCTGACCCGCTACACCCCGCTGCGCGTGGAAAGCGGCGAGATGCTCAGCATCGCCGACGTCGAGGAAGTGCTCGGCCTGAAGGCGATCGGCGTGATCCCCGAGTCGGGTGACGTGCTCAACGCCTCCAACAAGGGCGAGCCGGTCATCCTGGATGTCGAGTCCGCAGCCGGCCAGGCCTATGACGACGCCGTCGCGCGCATCCTCGGCGAAGAACGCCCGATGCGCTTCACCAACGTCGAGAAGAAGGGCTTCTTCAGCAAGCTGTTCGGAGGGTAAGCATGGGCCTGTTTGATTTCCTCAAAGCGAAGAAGACCACCGCCGAAACCGCCAAGAACCGCCTGCAGATCATCATCGCGCAGGAGCGCAGCAACCGCGGTGGCCCCGATTACCTGCCGCTGCTGCAGCGCGAGCTGCTGGAAGTGATCAAGAAGTACGTGAACATCGACGTCGATGCAGTGAAGGTCGACCTGGTGAAGGATGGCCAGCACGATGTGCTGGACATCTCCGTGGCGCTGCCTGAAGGCCCGGACAAACCCTGATGCTCTGCCCCGCCCGTGCCTGCACGGGCGGGGCTGCCTGACCCGCATGACCGATACGACAACCGCCGTGGACATCACCTGCGTGGGCGACATCGCCTTCGCCGATGCGCAGTGCCTGCTCGCCGCGCATGGCCTGCAGCTGCACCACGTGGCGGCCGGTGAACCGATTCCCGGCAGCTACTGGGGCGAGCCCGAGGCCGGCATCATCGCCAGCAACGTGTACGTGCGCGATGACACGCCCGTGCACTCGATGCTGCACGAAGCCTGCCATCTGATCGTGCTGCCGCCGGAGCGGCGTGCGCAGGTGCATACCGACGCCACCGACTCGGTGGCCGAGGAAGACGCCACCTGCTATCTGCAGATCGTGCTGGCCGGACAGCTGGCTGGTGTCGGCAGCCAGCGGCTGATGGCTGACATGGATGCCTGGGGGTATACGTATCGGCTGGGGTCTACGCAGGCGTGGTTCGAGCAGGACGCCGAAGACGCGAAGGCGTGGTTGATCGAACGCGGGTTGCCGGTGGCGTGATCCACCGTGAACCGGGGTCAGATCCCTTTTGCTGCGCAAAAGGGATCTGACCCCAATACCCATCACCCCTGCCCTGCCAGCGCGCGCAGGGTGATGCCGACGACGTAGGCCAGGTAGGTTCCCGTGGCGTAGCCCATCGTGCCCAGCAACACGCCCACCGGCGCCAGCGCCGGATGGAACGCTGCAGCCACCACCGGCGCCGAAGCCGGGCCACCGATGTTCGACTGCGATCCGATGGCGAAGTAGAAGAACGGCACCTTCAGCAGCTTGCCCAGGCACCACAGCAGCACGATGTGCACGGCAATCCAGATCAGGCCGAGCAGGAACAGCCATGGGCGGTCCAGCAGCGCCAGCAGATCCATCTGCATGCCGATGCAGGCGATCAGGAAGTACAACAGCAGCGAGCCCAGGCGCGATGCGCCCGCGCCTTCCAGGTTGCGGGCACGGGTGAAGCTCAGGCTCAGGCCCAAGGTGGTCGACAACACCACCACCCACACGAACGGCGCATCCAGGCTGAACTGCGAGGCCCAGCTGATGTTGGTCTTGAACCAGGCCGCCAGCGGCGCGCCAATCGCATGCGACAGGCCGACGCCGCCGAAGGCCACCGCCACGATCAGCATCAGGTCGGTGAGGCTGGGAATGCGCTCGTGCTCGGCCTGGAAGCGCGCGATGCGCTCCTTCAACTCATCGATGGCCGAGGTATCGGCGCCACTGCGCGCGTCGATCTTCGCCGCACGACCAGCAAGAAAGATCAGCGCCGCCATCCACACGTAACCGACACCGACATCGACCACCGCGAACTGGCCGAACGTGGTCGCGTTGACGTCGAACACTTCGCGCATCGCCAGCATGTTGGCACCGCCGCCGATCCAGCTGCCGGCCAGCGCCGCCATGCCGGCCCAGGTGTCACCGGCCACGGTTTCCGGATGCACGGCGCGCATCAGCAGGAAGGCCACTACCGCGCCGAGCATGATGCTGGCCGAGGCGCCCAGGTACATGAGCACCAGTTTCGGGCCGAGCCGCAGGATGCCCTTGATGTCCACCGCAAGCGTCAGCAGGATCAGCGCCGCAGGCAGCAGGATGTCGCGCGCGATCGGGTTGTAGAGTTTGGTGTTCTGCCCGTCGATCAGGCCGGCGGTGTTGTAGATGCCGGGAATCAGGTAGCACAGCAGCAGTGCCGGCACGAACGTGTAGAAGCGTTTCCACAGGCCCTGCTCGCGGGAAGCGGTCCAGAACACGGCGCCCAGGGTGGCGGCGATCAAACCGAAGACGACGATGTCGTTCTGGATCATGCGGGCGCTCCTGGCAGTGCCGGCCGCTGGCCGGCAATCCAGTATGGGTGGAAGCAGCATATGGTTGCCGGCCAGCGGCCGGCACTACCCGTAAGCAAAAGCGCCGCCCCGAAGGGCGGCGCTGTACTCATCAGTTGCCGATGTGCTGCTTCAGCCAGGCATTGACGGTGTCATGCCACAGGATGCTGTTGTTCGGCTTCAGCACCCAGTGGTTTTCATCCGGGAAGTACAGGAACTTCGATTCGATGCCCTGGCGCTGGGCGGCGGTGAACGCGGCCAGGCCCTGCTCGACCGGGATGCGGAAGTCCTGCTGGCCATGGATGACCAGGATCGGCTTCTTCCAGTCCGCCACGTGGTTGACCGGGTTGAACTTCTCGTAGTTCGCGGCCTTCTGGTACGGGGTACCGCCCTGCTCCCACTCGGTGAACCACAGTTCTTCGGTGGCGTAGCCCATCATGCGCTGGTCGAACACGCCGTCGTGGTTGACCAGGCACTTGAACGGGCTGTTCCAGTTGCCGGCGATCCAGTTGACCATGAAGCCGCCGTAGCTGGCACCCAGCGCACAGGCCTTGTCACCGTTGAGGAAGGAATACTTCTTCAGCGCCGCATCCCAGCCCTTCTGCAGGTCTTCCAGCGGGCGGTCGCCCCAGTGCTGGCTGATCGCATCGGTGAAGGCCTGGCCGTAGCCGGTGGAACCATGGAAGTCGATCATCACCACGGCGTAGCCCTGGCCCGCATAGGTCTGCGGGTTCCAGCGATAGCTCCAGCCGTTGCCGAAGCTGCCCTGCGGGCCGCCGTGGATCAGGAACGCGACCGGGTACGACTTGCCTTCCTGGTAGTTGTGCGGCTTGACCACGTAGCCATGCACGGTGTCGTTGTTCCAGCCCTTGAACTCGAACTGTTCGTACTCACCGAAGCTGACGTCCTTCAGCACGTCGCCTGCGGCCGGGGTCAGCGCGCGCAGCTCGCCGATGGCTTCGCCTGCGGCCGGCAGCAGGCCGACCAGCACCTGGTCGTTGCTCTTCAGGCTGTTGCGGGTGATCGCCACGCTGTTGCCGGCCACGTCGACCGAGGTCACGCTGCCGTCGCCGATCAGCTTGGTGGCCTTGCCACTGGCCACGTCGATCTGGAACAGCGGGTGCTCGCCGAGGTCATCGGCAGTGGTGTAGATGCTGGCGCCGTCGGCGGACAGGGTGATGCCGCCGGCCGAGCGATCCCACTGCGGCGCGATCTCGCGGGTCTTGCCGCTGGCCAGGTCCATCGCCATCAGGCCGAAGCGGTCGGCCTCGAAGCCCGGGCGCTTCATCGCGCGGTAGAACAGGGTCTTGCCGTCGGCACTGAACACCGGACCGGCATCCCAGGCCGGGTTGGAGGCGGTCAGGTTGACCGGCGCCTGCTTGCCGGCCGCGTCGAAGCGGTACAGGTCGAAGTTGGTCGACCACGGCTCCTGCTTGCCGGCCACGCGGATGCTGGCGATCACGCTGGCGCCATCCGGCGACCACACGAAATCGTCATTGCCACCGAACGGCTTTGACGGCGCATCACCGTCGATGGTCGCGCTCAGCGCCGAGGCGCCCTTGACCGCACCGGCCTTGGCTGCCGGCAGCGGTGCCACGAACAGGGTATTGCGGCGGCCGTCGTTCCAGGTATCCCAATGGCGCACGAACAGCGAATCGAAGACCTTGCCGCTGGCCTTGGCACCGGCGACGTCCTTGAGCTTCTTCTCGGTGCAGGCCAGGTCCGAGGCACAGGCCTGGAACACGCCGGCGCTGAACAGCACGCGGTCGTCCTGCGGCGACACGTGGTAGCTGTCCACGTCCACCGGGAAGTCGGTCAGCTGGCGCGGGGTGCCGCCGTTGATCGGCTGCGCGTACAGCTGCTGGCTGCCGTTCTTGGCGCTGAGGAAATACACGGTCTGGCCATCGGCCGACAGCGACGCGGAATTGACGCTCCAGCCAGCCGGGGTGATCTGCTTCGGCGGGGCCGCGTCACGCGTGCGCAGGTTGCGCGCGAACAGTGCGGTGGAGGCCTTCAGGTTGGCATCCACGCTGCGCTTGGCGAACACCACGGTGCCACCATCGGCGGTCAGTACCGGCGCGGAGACGCGATCCATGGCCACCATGTCGCGGACTTCCAGGCCACGGGCAGCGGCAACGCTGGGCAGGGCGGCCAGCAGGCTCAGTGGCAGCAGGGCATGACGCAGTTTCATCGGGGTCTCCGCAGGACGGCAAAAAACCGATGGTAGGCCCGTGCGGCCGGGGCTGCCAAGGCCATCGGTCATGGCTGCCCGTGGGGTTGGCCCCGTCGCCAGAAAGAGCAAACCCGCGCCCCGATGACTCAGGGCGCCGGTCTGGGGAGCGCATCGCAATGCGCGCGGAGGCCGCCGCGCAGCTCGGGAAAGTGCTTTTGGCCCGAAGCGGGGTTTGTGAGGGGCGCCGGGGTCGGATCCGATTCCCGAGGAATCGGCTCTGACCCCAGACACTGTCAACGTGGGGTCAGAGCCCGTCCCTGCGGGAAGGGATCCGACCCCATGGCCCTTACGCCATGGCGCGCTTGCCGGTGCGGTAGATCAGCCAGCCGACCAGGAACAGCACGGCCAGGCCGATCCACTGTGCGCCCGGCAGGTGGAACGGCACGGCCAGCACATCGGCACGGCTGCTGACCACGATCGGAATCGCGATGGCGATGCCCATCAGCGCCTCACCGGTGATCAGGCCGGCAGCAAACAGCACGCCCGGCTTGTGCACGCGGTCACGGCCTTCTTCGTCATCGGCACGCACCTTGTGGAAGCGCTCGACCAGGTAAGCGATCAGGCCGCCGAGGAAGATCGGCACCATCAGTTCCAGCGGCAGGTAGATGCCGATGGCGGCGGCCAGCACCGGCACGCGGAAGCGGGCGTTGCGCGACTTCAGCCAGCTGTCGAAGGCGATGATGGCCGCACCGACCACGGCACCGATGCCGATGAAGGTCCACGGCAGTTCGCCACCGAACAGGCCCTTGGCCACCGAGGCCATCAGGTTGGCCTGCGGCGCGGCCAGCGCGTTCGGGTGCAGCTCGGACTTCACGCCGATGCCGTAGGCGGTAGCCAGCAGGTTCAGCACCGGGGCCATGATCAGCGCGCACGAGAACGCACCGATGCCCAGCATCAGCTGCTGCTTCCACGGGGTGGCACCGACGATGTAGCCGGCCTTGAGGTCCTGCAGGTTGTCGCCACCGACCGCGGCGGCGCAGCACACCACCGCACCGATCATGATCGCGGCCACCGCACCCAGCGGCGCACCGCCGGCGCCCACCGGCTTCAGGCCGTCGGCGCCCAGCAGCACGACCAGCACGGCCGACGCGAACAGGATGGTGGAGATGGTGATGCCCGAAACGGGGTTGTTGGACGAGCCGATCAGGCCGGCCAGGTAGGCCGAGACCGACACGAACAGGAAGCCGGCGACGATCATGATGAGGGTCATCGGGATCGACACGTGCCACTGGCCGACGATGGCCTGGTACAGCGCCAGCAGCGGCAGCACGAAGACCACCAGGGCGACCAGCATCCACTTCATCGGCAGGTCGCGCTCGGTGTGCGCCAGCACCGGGCCACCACTCTTGCGGGCGGCAGCGAAGCCGCTCTTGACGCCGTTCAGCAGCGACTTGCGCAGCGAGATCAGGGTCCAGATGCCGCCGATCAGCATCGCGCCGACGCCCAGGTAGCGCATCTTCGCGCCCCAGATGGCGAACGCCGCCTCGGTGGAAGAAGCCGCAGCAACCGACGCCGCCAGTGCCGGATCGGTGTTCATGAAGAACGCCTGGTAGATCGGAATGGCGATGTGCCAGGTCAGGATCGAACCGGACACCACCACGATGCCGACATTGAGGCCGACGATGTAGCCCACGCCCAGCAGCGCCGGCGACAGGTTGGTGCCGATGAAGGCGGTGACCTTGGAGCTGCCGACGTAGGCCGAGGTGGCCCAGGCGTCCGGGATCAGGCGCATGCCGCTTTCCGCGGCCAGCTTGACGAAGGCACCGATCACCGCCGACAGGCCGAGGATCTTCAGGCCCGGGCCCGGGTTCTCACCGGCCTTGAGCACTTCGGCTGCTGCCTTGCCTTCCGGGAACGGCAGCGGATCTTCAACGATCATCGAACGGCGCAGCGGCACCGAGAACAGCACGCCCAGCAGGCCACCCAGACCGGCGATGCCCAGCACCCACCAGTACTTGAAGTCCGGCCAGTAGCCCATGATCACCAGCGCCGGGATGGTGAAGATCACACCGGCGGCGATCGACGAACCGGCCGAGGCGCCGGTCTGCACGATGTTGTTTTCAAGGATGGAGCCACCGCCCAGCAGGCGCAGCACGCCCATGGAAATCACCGCAGCGGGAATGGCGGTGGCGATGGTCAGGCCTGCGAACAGACCGAGGTAGGCGTTTGCGGCCGACAGCACCACCGCCAGCACGATGGCCAGGGCCACTGCGCGGAAGGTGAGCTGCTTGGGCGCAGCGTCGTGGTTCATGGAAGCCCCTGCTGGCAAAAAATCCCGATCACGCTAGCGTTCAGGGGGCGGCAAGTCCAGTGCGCATGGTCACCGCCGGCGCAGGCCCACCCGGCCGCCCGACCGGTGCGGCAAGGCCAACCGGCCGATCCCGCAAAGCCGCGCAGCGCCTGCCGCAAAAAGGGGACGGAGGGGATTAAGTCGTATTTGTCATAAGCGCCGTGATCCGGCCCCTGCCCTTCTATAATCGCGCCCTTTCCGCTGTCCCCGCCGTCGATGACCGTTGCCGCTACCGCCTCCGACGACTTCCTGGGCCATCCCAAGGGCGTCTACGTCTGCTTCTTCACCGAAATGTGGGAGCGCTTCTCCTTCTATGGCATGAAGGCGCTGCTGCTGCTGTACCTGACCAAGTACCACCTGTTCGGCGACAAGGCCGGCCTGGACCTGCTCGGTGCCTATGGCGGCCTGGTGTACTGCATCCCGGTGTTCGGCGGCATGCTGGCCGACCGCTGGCTGGGCATGCGCCGGGCGGTGCTGTTCGGCGGCATCCTGCTGGTGCTCGGCCACCTTGGCATGGCCTTCGAGGGCCACGCCGCGTATCGGGTGAACGGCGAAGTGGTGCGCGACACCTCGGCGCTGGCGGTGACCTACCTGTCGCTGGCGCTGATCATCATGGGTGTCGGCTTCCTGAAGCCGAACATTTCCACCATCGTCGGCAAGCTGTACGCCAAGGACGATCCGCGCCGCGATTCGGGCTTCTCGCTGTTCTACGCCGGCATCAACCTGGGCGCGCTGTTCTCCTCGCTGGTGTGCGGTTTCCTCGGCGAGGCCTATGGCTGGAAGTACGGTTTCGGTGCGGCCGGCATCGGCATGCTGGCCGGCCTGGCGATGTTCCTGTGGGGCCAGAAGTACCTGCAGGGCCACGCCGAGCCGCCGCAACCGGCCGCGCTGAAGCAGAAGGTGCTGGGCCTGCCGCGCGAATGGCTCATCTATCTGTGCGCGGTGCTCGGTGTGTTGCCGGTGGCGTGGCTGATGTGGGCGGCCGGCAACGGCGCGTTCGCGCTGGGTGGTGAAATCAGCCTGGCGCTGATGCTGATGCTGGTGGTGCTTGGTGGCGTGCTGGTCTGGTTTGCCTGGTTCACCGGCAGCAAGTGCACGCCGGTGCAGCGCCAGCAGATGATCGCACTGATGGTGCTGATCTTCATGGCCCTGGTGTTCTTCACGATGTACGAGCAGTCGTACGGCTCGTGGGTGACCTTCACCGACCGCCTGCTGACCAAGGACATCGTGCCCTCGCTGGTGATCACCGGCGGTACCCCGTTGCCGTGGTCGATCATCTCGCTGCTGCTGGCACCGCTGGGCTTCGTGGTCAGCGCGCGCCTGTCCGAGCGGCGCCCGGGTTCGGCCGCGCCGCGCACGTTCTTCGCCGCCATTGTCGTTCTGATGCTGGTGCTGCTGGTGCGCGACTGCCTGGTGATTCCGCAGACCGCCGGCTCGCTGACCTACCTCGGCGGCCTGTTCCTGGTGCTGCTGGCGCCGGCCTTCGCCGCACTGTGGACGTGGATGGACCGCCGCGGCTGGGAGCCGGGCAAGCCGGTGAAGTCGGCCTGGGGCCTGGTGATCGGCGCGCTCTCGTTCGTGCCGCTGGCGCTGGCCGCGCAACAGGTTGGCGCCACTGGCGAGATGGCCAGCGTGTGGTGGCTGGTACTGGCCTACTTCCTGCTGGCCAGCGGTGAGATGTGCCTGTCGCCGGTCGGCCTGTCGGCGGTGACCCAGTTGGCCGTGCCGCGGGTGATGAGCCTGATGATGGGCACCTGGTTCCTGGCCACCGCGTTCTCGGAAACGCTGGCCGCGCTGTTCGGCAAGCTGGCGGCAATCGAGGTGCCGGAAGGCGAATCGCTGGACATGGTGGCCACCGCCGGCGCCTATGCGCACCTGTTCTGGCTGCTGATGTGGATCGGCCTGGGATGTGCGCTGGCCGCCTTCATCGCCGCGCCGCTGCTGAAGAAGATGATGCACGGGGTGAAGTAAGCCCCCACGTGTGGAAATCCAGGGCGGCGGACCGATCATCCGCCGCCCTGTCAGCTTACGGCGCCTTGTCCTTGCCGGCCGCAGGTGCAGTCGTTGCGGTCTTGCCGCCCAGGCTGCGTGACAGGAAGGCCAACAGCTTGCCGTAGTACTCGCTGCGATGGGCCTCGGTGTAGAAGCCGTGGCCTTCGGTCTTGTAGTACAGGCTTTCCACCGGCGTGCCGGCACGCTTGAGCGCCGCTTCCATGCGCTCCGTGTGCTGGATCGGCGCGCGCTTGTCTTCGCCACCGGCCGCGAGGAACACCGGCACCTTTATCCGCTCGGCCAGGTTCACCGGCGACACCGCGCCCAGTTTGGCCGGGTCCCCCAGCCATTCGCGCAGGTAGGTCACGCCTGAACCGCGGTCCTGGATGTCACCGCGGGTATACATCATCGGCAGGTCGTAGACGCCGACATAACCGGCCGCGCACTGGTACAGCCCCGGTTCGCGGGCAGCGCCCATCATCGCCGAGTAGGCCCCGTAGCTGGCGCCGTAGATGCAGATGCGACGGCCGTCGGCGATGCCTTCGCTGATCGCCCAGCGGGTGGCATCGGTGACGTCGTCCTGCATCGCCGCCCCCCACTGCTGCGCACCGGCCTGGGTGTGGGCCCGGCCGTAGTTGCCTGACCCGCGGAAGTTGACCTGCAGCACGGCATAACCGGCGGCGGCCAGCATCTGCGTTTCGCGGTCGTACTGGCCGGAATCGAAGATGTCGAACGGGCCACCATGCGGCATCACCACCATCGGCAGGTTGCGCCCGTCGCTGCCGGCCGGCAGGGTCAGGAAGCCGTGCAACGGCAGGCCGTCGCGGGCCTTCAAGGCAATCGACCGCACGCTGGCGCTGCGGTCCACGTCGATCCACTCACTGCGGCTGATCAGGTGGTCGGCCTTGCGCGCGACTGTGTCATACACGTAGAAATCGCCCGGATTGGTGCCTGACCAGGTTTCCACCAGCACGACACGCCCATCGCGGGTGCTGGAGGTGATGTAGACCGCGCCGCCGAATGCCGCCTCCAGGCTGCGGTACAAGCGCGCCTCCGGCGACTTCTCGTCGAAGAAGCGGGTGCGCGGCGTATCGCCCAGATACAACGCACCGACCGGCACGTGGGTCCCGGGCCGATGGATGATCCGGTACGGATTGACCATCTCGTCACGCAACAGCGTCGCGCGCTCGCCGGTCTGCGGATTCCAGCTGATGATCGCATTGGGGCCCTGTGCCTGCTCGGCATTGAGATAGGCCACGCTGCCATCAGCGGAGAAGCCGATGGCGGTTTCGATGCGCTTGCTGACGGCTTCGTCGTTGATCAGCTTCCAGTTGTCGCCGGAACGTTCACGGAAGTAGAGCTTGTTGACGTTGTCACTGCCGGCGCCATGCACGAAGCGGACCTCGCCCGCACCGTCGGTGGTGAACTCGCCGCGCCTTACCGGTGAAGACGCGACCCGCGAGCGACGCCCGCTGGTCACATCCATGCGATCGACGCGGGTGAATGGATCTTCCGACAGTGGCCAGACAGTGACCAGCACGTTGCGCTCATCATCTGGCAGGTCATCGGCCAGGAACGCGGCAACGGCCTCCACCTTCTTCGGTTGGATCCGCGTGCCCGGCCCCTTGCTTTCCACCCGGTAGCCCACCAGCAGCTCGCCGCGGTTGCCATTGGCATTGATCGCATAGAGCTCGCCGGTGGGATTGGGCTGGTCGAGCGAGCCCCATTTCTGGGCCAGCCCGATCAGCAGTCGCTCGTCACTGACCCAATCGAACTCGTAGGCATGATTCTTGTCCGGTGGCCGGAAATTGCCGACCATCTGTTTGTCCTTGAGACGCAGCACCACGATCGCGGTGGCATCCTCCAGCGGCACGGTCGCCGCCACGTACTCGCCCGTCGGTGAAATCTTGATGTCGGTGAAGGCTTCCTGCCGCACGTACTGCGACAGGTCCACCGCACCCGCGCCGCCGATCGCAACGCACCCCAGGGCGGCCAATGCGGCCGCCAGTATCGTCCTGCGCATCCTTCCCCCTGCTCCTGCGGACACCTTGTCCTGATGGCGGATTCTAGGCAGGCTTCTGCAGTCCCTGCCAGAGGCAGACGGGACAACGCGGAAAAAACGACGGCACCGTTGCCGGTGCCGTCGTTACCACTACCTTGGAGAGAGAGTCAGGACGTGGGTTCGGGGGGCGTGCGCCGGGTCAGTGGACCCCGCGCACCGCCAACATGAGGGCCAGGATGCTGAGGATCACGGCGATGGTGCCGTCGAGCACGCGCCAGGTGCTGGGCTTGGTGAACAGCGGCGCCAGCAGGCGTGCACCCAGGCCCTGCGCGGTCAGCCACAGGCAGCTGGCAGTGACCACGCCGGCGGCGAAGGCCATGCGGGCGTTGCCGAAGTTCTCGGCGATGGAGCCGATCACCATCATGTCCAGCCAGAAGTGCGGGTTGATCAGCGAAAAGCCGACCGCGGCCATCAGCACCGCGCGGCGGCTGCCGTCGTCGCTGTCAGCCTCGCCCATGCCGCCGCCACCGGCGATCGCACGGCGTGCCGACTTCATTGCGTACCAGGCCAGGAACGCCACGCCGGTCCACAGCACGGCGGTGGTCAGCCACGGCAGCGCCGAAGTGAGCGTGCGCAGGCCGGCCACGCTGGCAAAGATGAAGATCGCATCGATGGCCGCACAGGTGGCGACCACCGGCACGATGTGCTTGCGCAGGATGCCCTGGCGCAGAATGAAGGCGCTCTGGGCGCCGACCACGGCGAACAGGCCGATGCCGGTAGCTGCACCAGAGAACCAGGCACCGAGGCCGGTGCTGGCGGAGATGACCGAGAACATGGGATTCACTGCCTTGTATTGCTTGGGGGGACGGTGCCTCGCGAAGGCGGACAGCACCGGAACAGGCGCCATTGTCGCGCCGCAACATGAAAAAGACGAGCTAAACTTCCTAAACCAACATTAGCGGAACTTAATTCGATGCGTATCGACCATGCCCAGCTGCGCGCCCTCGCCGCAGTGATCCGCGAAGGCAGCTTCGACCGCGCCGCACAGTCGCTGAATGTCACGCCGTCAGCCATCTCGCAGCGGGTCAAGGCGCTGGAGGATCGGGTCGGCCGCCTGCTGGTCAAGCGCGGCACCCCGGCCACCGCGACCGCCGAGGGCCAGGTACTGGTGCAGCTGGCCGAGCAGACCGCTCTGCTCGAACACGACGCGCTGCACCGGATGGGCCTGGCTGACGAAGACCTGCCGCAGGCCAGCATCCCGGTGGCGGTGAACCATGACAGCCTGGAAACCTGGTTCCCGCAGGCCGCCTCGCAGTTCGCGCAGAGCACCGGCACCACGCTGGACCTGCGCGTGGAAGACCAGGACCACACCGTTGAACTGCTGCGCCAGGGCACGGTGCTGGGCGCGGTGACCACGCTGGACGAGCCGGTGCAGGGGTGCCAGATCCACGCCCTGGGCAGCATCCGCTACGCGGCGACCTGTACCCCCGAGTTCCGTGAGCGCCACTTCGCCAAGGGTGTGACCGCACAAGCGCTGGCGCAGGCACCGGTGCTGGTGTTCAACCGCAAGGACGAAATGCAGTCGCGCTTCGCCCGACGGATGGCGGGCGACGACCTGCCCAGCACCGCGCCGACCTGGTGGATTCCCTCCACCCGCGCGTTCGTGCAGGCCAACCTGGGCGGCATGGGCTGGACCATGAACCCCCTGCCCCTGGTCAAGCGGCATCTGGACGCCGGCCGCCTGGTCTATGTGCGCCAGCGCGCGTGGGAAGACGTGCCGCTGTACTGGCAGCACTGGAAGGGCGACGTACAGACCATGGCCCTGCTGACCCGCGCGGTGCTGGACGCCTCCTCGGCGCTGATCCGGCGCAAGCGTTGAGCGAAAGCCGCTAAAAGGGGACGGAGGGGATTAAGTCGTTTAAGACCCAAACTACATATCAGGCAAAGACGACTTAATCCCCTCCGTCCCCTTTTTGCTCCATCCAATCTCCACGAAGCCTCCACACCGGGTCCATGCGTGATGCGGATACTGGCGGGCCGATCATTGCAAGGATGCCCTGCATGCCCATCTCGGTCCGCGATGCCCACCCCGACGATGCCGCCGCCTGCATCGACCTGCGCGGGCGTACCCGCGAGAATGCCTTCAGTGCTGCACAACTGGCACAGCTGGGCATCACCGCTCAGACGTGGGCCGAAGGCATCTCGGCCGGTGATTTCATCGGCCGCGTCGCCTGGGAAGCCGAGCGCATGGCCGGCTACTGCTTCGCCGACCGCGACAGCGGCGAGGTGCTGGTGCTGGCCCTGCTGCCGGACTACGAAGGCCGCGGCATCGGCCGCCAGCTGCTGCAGGAAGTGGTCAGCCTGACCCGCGATGCCGGCCACCAACGCTTGTTCCTGGCCTGCTCGGCCGACCCGCGTTCGCGCTCGCACGGCTTCTACCGCCGGCTGGGCTGGCGCCCGACCGGGCAGATCAATGACGCCGGGGATGAGATTCTCGAACTGCCCTGACACCCGGCCATGAAGGTGGCCGGATGCCGTCCCGCCAGGCTCAACCGCCTGCTGTCCGATCCTGATCTGGCGCTTCGAACACCAGCAACATACCGAAGGTCGGAGCTGGCCGACTCAGCGCGACGTGCTGCCGGCCGGGTCGGTGATATGCAGCTCGCTGCTGACGATGCGGGCCTGCCCGCCGCGCACACCGGGGGTCAGGTTGACGCTGAACACCGCCGACACATCGATCGGGCGCAGGGCGAAACCGCTGATTTCCGACGGCAGGATGCGCCATGGGAACCGGAAGGACTGCCCCGGCCGCAGCGTCTGCGGTGACTTCAACAGGCGCGCATCGGGCGGGTTGATGGCCAGCGACGTTTCCTTGCCGGAATGGCGGTCCACCAGCTTCACACTGGGCCCGCGCCGGCGGTAGAACTCGGCCGGCACCTGCACGTCCTCGCTGCCGGCATTGCGCAGTTCCAGTTCCACGCGGATGTCCTCGCCGAGGAAATGGCAGGGAGCATTGTCGATGCAGCGCACGTGGAGTTCGATCATGGTGGGCGTTTCCTGGCTGGATGCGGTGAAAGGCATGGCGGCAAGCACGAGGGCGAGCGACATCATGAGACGGTGCATGTGATCTCCCGGGCGATCTCGCGGGTCAGCAGTTCCTGTACCTCGCGTCCGATGTTGTAACAGTGGCGCGGCCGGGTCACGCTGCAGTCCACGCTGGACATGATGGTCGCCAGCGGGTCGCTGTCTTCGCGGAATTCCGGCGCATGCACCTCTTCGGTGTCCAGCGTACCGCTGGGAAGGAAGAACTTCACGATGCCATCGTTTGCCACGGCCGCATCATCGTATTCGTCCGGCAGCCCCAGGCAGTGCCCGTACTCATGCGCATAAGTCCACGGCGTCGTGTCCACCGACGCATAGAGGACGCTGTCGCTGACCATCTCACGTTCGTAGACATCGTGCAGCAGCACCGAATAGTCCTGCCCGCTGTCGACGAAATCAATGTCATAACGCACGGGGAAGGTCCGCGTGCCGCACTGGGGATCGGCCACGGTGATGGTGAACTGGTTGTTCCAGTGCCGCTTGATACCGTCGCGCAGGCGCTGCTTCGCCTCTGCCACCTGGGCGGCACTGACGCGCCCTTTGGTCGTCACCCGGAAGCGGCTGGTCACTACGATGTCGCCGCCGCTCTTGAGCGGCACGTCGACGCGGAAGCTGGCGTGGAGCTCATACTCGTACCGGGCGCCATCAGGCGCATAGCCTTCGAAGTAGCGTCCGTCCGGCGACTGCGACACCTGGGTGGAATGATCCTTCACCCAGCACTGCGGTGCCTGGGTACCCGGAGGCGCGAAGCCTGGCGTCTGCAGCTGCGGCTTCTTCAGCAGCATCTTGGCCGCCGAGGCCACCGCAGCCATCGCCGCGCCGCCGCCGCTGCCTCCACCACCGCCCGCCACATGCGCCCGCTGCTGCTTGCCGGCCATCAGCGTGCAGCCACAGCTGGCCTTGTCGCCATCGCGGGCCACCGGCTGGCCGTCGATGACCAGAGTGCTGTCGCCGGACACGATGGAGCCCGGCCCGTGGCGACTGCAGATCACCCGGTCGCCAACCCGTGCCACTGCACGGCCTTCGATATCGGTGTGCGGTGAACCCGTAAGCACCGAACCGCCCGTCTGCAGGGCGTCACCTACCACGATCAGCATCCGTGACATCGTCATTCGGCCCCTCCATGGCCGTGTCTTGTGTGGAAGCAACCACCAAGTGTACCCGGACAGCTCCGGCCACAGGATGATGCATTGCACAAAAACAGGACCGGTTCCGGTTAGAATCGTCGCCAGGATGGCGCAACGCGTTGTTTCTTCACGCCCTTTCCCTGCTTGATGCGCATCCTGAACTCCTCCCCTCCGCCAACGATCCCGCCCCCATGAAGAAATTTGGCAAGGCCCTGCTCGCCCTGCTCGTGCTGCTGTTGCTGGCCGCCGCGCTGTTCCTGTACTGGCCACTGACTCAGCGCTCGGTGCCCGCCGCCAGCAACGACAAGCCCGTCGACGTGGTACTGGTCGGCGCCGGCATCATGAGCATCACCCTGGCCACCTACCTGCAGGAACTGCAGCCGGACTGGAACATCCAGGTCTACGAACGCCTCGACGGCGTCGCCGGTGAAAGCTCCGATGGCTGGAACAACGCCGGCACCGGCCATTCGGCGTTCGCCGAACTGAACTACACCCCGGAACTGCCCGACGGCAGCATCGAGACCAAGCGCGCGGTCGGCATCGCCGAATCGTTCGAGGTCTCGCGCCAGTTCTGGTCGCACCAGGTGAAGGAAGGCCGGCTGAGCCAGCCCAGCGACTTCATCAACCCGACCCCGCACATGAGCTTCGTCTGGGGTGATGACAACATCGCCTACCTGCACAAGCGCCAGCAGGCCCTGGTGAAGAACCCGCTGTTCTACGGCATGCAGTATTCCGAGGATCCGAAGCAGATCCAGCAGTGGGCCCCCCTGCTGATGGAAGGCCGTGACCCGAAGCAGAAGGTCGCCGCGACCTGGATGCCGCTCGGCACCGACGTCAACTTCGGCGTGATTACCCGGCAGCTGACCACCGGCCTGCAGCGCAGCCCGAACTTCAGCCTGCACCTGAACCATGAAGTGACCGCACTGCGGCAGAACGCCGACAAGAGCTGGAACGTGACGGTGAAGGACCTCAAGGCCGGCACCGAGACCACCACCCACACCCGCTTCGTGTTCATCGGTGCCGGTGGCGCCGCGCTGAAACTGCTGCAGATGTCGGGCATTCCGGAATCGAAGGACTACGCCGGCTTCCCGGTCGGTGGCCAGTTCCTCGCCTTCCAGGGCCAGGACGTGACCTCGCGCCATGGCGTGAAGGCCTACGGCATGGCCGAAACCGGTTCGCCGCCGATGTCGGTGCCGCACCTGGATGCGCGCAAGCTGGACGGCAAGCCGGTGGTCCTGTTCGGGCCGTTCGCGCTGTACAGCACCAAGTTCCTCAAGCACGGCTCGTGGTGGGACCTGTACTCCTCGGTCACCCACAACAACGTTGGCCCGATGCTGGAAGTGGGCAAGGACAACCTGGACCTGGTGCAGTACCTGATGGCCCAGGCACGCCTGAACGACGCCGATCGCCAGGCCGAACTGGTCAAGTACTTCCCCAATGCCAAGCCGGGCGACTGGAAGCTGGTCACCGCCGGCCAGCGCGTGCAGATCATCAAGCGTGATCCGTTGAAGGGCCCGGTGCTGCAGTTCGGTACCGAGATCGTGACCGACAAGGACCACACCATCGCCGCCCTGCTCGGTGCCTCGCCGGGTGCGTCGACCTCGCCGCCGATCATGCTGGACCTGATGGCCAAGGCCTTCCCGGACCAGATGAAGGCCGGCTGGGAAACCCGCCTGCGCGAGATCGTGCCCTCGTACGGGCGCAAGCTCAACGACAACGCGGCATTGGTCAACGAGATCCGCACGCTGACCAGCCAGACCCTGCACCTGCCGTACCTGGAGGTGCCGGTGGACGCCAATGCGGCGGCTCCTGCCCCGGCGGTGGTGCCTGCAGCGGTTCCGGCACCGGCCAAGGAAAAGCGCAATGCCAACGAGGAACTGCAGGCGCTGTAAGTCCGCGCGTTCCTTTCGATGCAGACGGACGGCCACCTTCGGGTGGCCGTTTGTTTTTGTGCGAGGTGGGTCGGATCCCCCCCGCACGGGAGGGCTCTGACCTGCGCTTGTGCGCCGACGATGGGGTCAGAGCCCATTGCCTACGGCAACGGGATCCGATCCCGGCCCGCCACTGCTCTGCGCCGGAAAGCCCCTGCACAACGACGCGAATTGTAATGTTGTTAAGAATTATTTACATTTGCATCCTGCGCAGTGACCGCGCCTCTCCCAGATGGACCTGACTGTGCCCGAAGCCGCCGCCCCGGGTGCTGGACGACTGTTGCCGCCCTTCCCGCCTCCACGCTTCGAGCCCACCATGTCCCTGATCCGCCCTACCCGCCTGCCCCGCCGCGCGCTGCTGCCGGCTGCCCTGCTTTCGTCGCTGACCCTGCTGGCCGCGCCCAGCGCATTCGCTGCCGCCGATGGCGCTGCCGACGCCAAGACCCTGGACCGGGTCAGCGTGCGTGCCGATCAGTCGGCGCCGCCTGCCAGCACCACCCGTCTGCCGATCACCCTGCAGGAAACTCCGCAGTCGGCCACCGCGATCAGCCTGAAGCGCCTGCAGGACGAATCGCTGTTCAGCATCAACGATGTGATGCGCAACGTGACCGGCGTCAGCGTGTCCTTCTATGACACCCAGCGCCCGCTGTACTACGCACGCGGCTTCGCCATCACCGACTTCCAGGTCGATGGCATTCCCACCTACAGCGGTTCCACCAACCAGGAATACGACACCGCCTTCTACGACCGCATCGAAGTGATCCGCGGTGCCAACGGCCTGCTCAGCGGCGCCGGCGTGCCGTCGGCCACCGTCAACCTGCTGCGCAAGCGCCCGGGCAAGGAATTCGATGCGTCGTTCTCGGTCAGTGCCGGCAGCTGGGATTACCGCCGCATGGAAGCCGACGTGACCGCACCGCTGACCGCCGATGGTCGCTTCCGCAGCCGCGTGGTCGCCGCCTATACCGATCGCGGGCTGTATTACGACCGCTACGACGAGAACAAGATGGCCGGCATGGCGGTACTGGAGGGCGACGTCACCGACAGCACCACGATCACCCTGGGTTACCAGAGCCAGGACAACAACCCCACCGGCTCGACCTGGGGCACCGTGCCGTTCTTCGACAACCAGGGCAATTTCGCGCATCTGCCGCGCTCGACCAACCTGTCGCCGAAGTGGAGCTACTGGAAGCGCGAGAGCAATACCGCCTTCGCCAACCTGGAACAGCGCTTCGGCGACAACTGGCTGTTGAAGATCAACACCGCCTACACCCGCGGCAACGTGCAGAACGTGCGCCTGTACGGCACCGGCAACCCGGACCCGGTGACCGGCTCGGGCATCTTCCTGCGTGCTGCCGCCGGTGATTCGAAGGACACCCGCCGCAACGTCGATGCCTACCTGACCGGCAGCTTCGATCTGTTCGGTCGTGACCACGACGTGACCCTCGGCGCACAGTGGTCGGACCTGGAAGGCACCACCAACACCCTGGCGCTGAACTTCCCGAACGATTGGGCACGCTGCGGCGGCGAGCGCTGCTACTACATCCCCAACGTGTACAACTGGAACGGCGACATCTCCGAGGTGACCTACCGCCGCACCGGCGCGCGCCGCGTGGCCAAGACCACGCAGAGTGGTGTCTACCTGGCCACCCGCCTGCGCCTGGCCGATCCGCTGTCGCTGATTGCCGGCGCGCGCCTGAGCCGCTGGGAAACCCTCAGCCGCTCCTACAACGCCGCAGGCGCCTATACCGGCACCAGCGGTGCGTACAAGGTGAGTGATGAAGTCACCCCGTACGTAGGCCTGGTCTACGACATCACCCCGAACGTCTCGGCGTATGCCAGCTACACCGAGATCTTCAATCCGCAGAACTTCAAGGACCGCAACGAGAACCTGCTGGCACCGGTACAGGGCTCGAACCTGGAAGCGGGCATCAAGACCCAATGGCTCGATGGCCGCCTGACCGCAAATGCCGCCGTGTTCGAGGCCAAGCAGGACAACTACGCGGTGCGTGACATGGGCGTGCCGGAGGGTTCGCTGAGCGATGGCACCTCCGCCTACATCGGCGTCAACGGCACCAAGGCGCGCGGCTGGGAAATGGACGTCAACGGCGAGATCCTGCCGGGCTGGACGGTCAATGCCGGCTACACCCACGTCAAGGTGACCCGCGCCGCCACCGATCTGCTGTACGCCAACCCGCCGAAGGATCTGTTGCAGCTCAACACCCAGCTGCAGCTGCGCGGCGCGCTGGAACGCCTGAGCATTGGCGGTGGCGTGCAGTGGCAGAGCAAGGTGCAGGGCTACAACATCGCCTACCCGCTGGGCGGCACGGTGACGGTGAACCAGCCGGCGTACACGCTGGTGCAGTTCAACGCCAACTACCGCATCAGCGACAACTGGACGGCAACCCTGAGCGTGCGCAACGCGCTGGACAAGACCTACTGGGCCAACCTGGACTACAACAACTACGGCGAACCACGCTTCGTGTCGGCCAGCCTGCGCTGGAAGTTCTGAGCAACCGGAAACGGTAGAGCCGGCCGCTGGCCGGCTCCATTCGATGTATCGATGACGAGGAGCCGGCCAGCGGCCGGCACTACCCGGATCGGTACGGGTCATCTTCCATTTCAGTCTGAATGGGCCCGCCTCCGCGCGGGCCCTTCTTTTTGCTGCAGTGCGGGTTGCATACCCATCTGTAATTATGCCGTAATTACATCGACGCCAATCGGAAGCCGGTCGATGAACCCGAGCTGGGATACGCTGGAACGCAGCCGCCAGGCCCGCCTGGAACGTGCCGCGCCGTGGGCCCGGGGACGTGAGGTCACCGCCACCGACGTGGGCGAGCTGCTGCACGCACTGCTGGAGCCAGGCGACAAGGTCTGCCTGGAGGGCAACAACCAGAAGCAGGCTGATTTCCTCGCCCAGGCCCTGGCCGACCTCGATCCGGCGCGGGTGCATGACCTGCACATGGTGCAGTCGGTGCTGTCGCTGCCCTCGCACCTGGACGTGTTCGAGCGCGGCATCGCCTCGAAACTGGACTTCTCGTTCTCCGGCCCGCAATCGGTGCGGTTGGCCAACCTGGTGGCCGAAGGGCGCATCCAGATCGGTGCCATCCACACCTACCTGGAACTGTTCGGCCGCTACTTCATCGACCTGACCCCGCGCGTGGCACTGGTCGCCGCCCAGGCCGCCGATCGCCACGGCAATCTCTACACCGGCCCGAACACCGAAGACACCCCGGTGATCGTCGAAGCCACCGCGTTCGGTGGCGGCATCGTCATCGCCCAGGTCAACGAGATCGTCGACACCCTGCCCCGCGTCGACATTCCGGCCGACTGGGTCAACTTCGTGGTGCAGGCGCCGAAGCCGAACCATATCGAACCGCTGTTCACCCGCGACCCGGCACAGATCTCCGAGATCCAGGTGCTGATGGCGATGATGGCGATCAAGGGCATCTACGCCGAGTACGGTGTGAACCGCCTCAACCATGGCATCGGCTTCGACACGGCGGCCATCGAACTGCTGCTGCCGACCTACGCCGAATCGCTCGGCTTGAAGGGAAAGATCTGCCAGCACTGGGCGCTCAATCCACACCCCGCGCTGATTCCGGCGATCGAATCGGGCTTCGTCAAATCGGTGCATTCGTTCGGCTCCGAACTGGGCATGGAGAAGTACATCGCCGCACGCAGCGATGTGTTCTTCACCGGTGCCGACGGCTCGATGCGCTCCAACCGCGCGTTCTCGCAGACCGCCGGCCTGTATGCCTGCGACATGTTCATCGGTTCGACATTGCAGATCGACCTGCAGGGCAACAGCTCCACCGCCACCCGCGACCGCATCGCCGGCTTCGGTGGCGCACCGAACATGGGCTCCGATGCACGTGGCCGCCGCCATGCCAGCGAGGCCTGGATCAAGGCCGGCCAGCAGGCCGCACGCCCCGGTGACATGCCACGCGGGCGCAAGCTGGTGGTGCAGATGGTGGAGACGTTCCGCGAGCACATGGCGCCAGCCTTCGTCGATCGCCTCGATGCCTGGGACCTGGCCGAGCGCGCCGGCATGCCGCTGCCGCCGGTGATGATCTACGGCGACGACGTCAGCCATGTGCTGACCGAGGAAGGCATCGCCAACCTGCTGCTGTGCCGCACCCCGGAAGAACGCGAACAGGCCATCCGCGGCGTGTCCGGCTACACCGCCGTGGGCCTGGGCCGCGACCGCGCGACGGTGGAGAACCTGCGCGACCGCGGCGTCATACGCCGCCCGGATGACCTCGGCATCTCCGTACGCGATGCCAGCCGCGACCTGCTGGCGGCACGTTCGGTGAAGGATCTGGTGCGCTGGTCCGGCGGTCTGTACGACCCACCCAAGCGCTTCCGCAACTGGTAAGGGGCTGAGCATGGAAACCCTCGACTATCGATTCGAAGGACGCACCCCGGTGCAGTTCCCGCGCGATGCGGTACTGGTCGGCGTACTGGCCTCGGGCAACCTGGAAATCCTGCTGGAGCCGGCCGCACTGGACGGCGCGATGACGGTGCGCATCATCACCGCCGCACAGGGCTTTGGCCGCGTCTGGGAAGCGGTGATCGGCGATTTCGCACAGCGCCATCCACTGCGCGATGTACGCATCTCGATCAACGATGCCGGCGCCACGCCGGCGGTGGTCAGCCTGCGCCTGGACCAGGCGGTGGAAGCGCTGCTCGCTGGAGATGCACGATGAACCGGACGCAGCGCCACAGCTACTACGAAGCCGACGCGCGCGAGCGTATCGCCGGCCTGGCCGACGCCGGTTCGTTCCGTGAATTCCTCGGCCCGGCACGGCGGATGATGAGCCCACACCTGGCCCAGCTCGACCAGCCCGCGGCATTCGACGATGGCATCGTCGTCGGTGAAGCCACGCTGCGCGGCAAACGCGTACTGCTGGCCGCACAGCAGGGTGAATTCATGGGCGGGGGCGTGGGCGAGGTGCACGGCGCCAAGCTCACTGGCCTGCTGCGCCGCGCAGCCGCGACCCGGCCCGAAGGCGTACTGCTGCTGCTCGATACCGGCGGCGTGCGCCTGCACGAGGCCAATGCGGGGCTGATCGCCATTTCCGAGATCATGCGCGCCACCCTGGATGCGCGCGCTGCGGGCGTCCCCGTGCTGGCGCTGATCGGCAGCGGCAACGGCGCATTCGGTGGCATGGGCATCGTGGCCCGCTGCTGCAGCACGGTGATCATGTCCGAGGAAGGCCGGCTGTCGCTGTCCGGGCCGGAGGTGATCGAAACCGTACGCGGCGTGGAAGAGTTCGACTCCCGCGACCGCGCGCTGGTCTGGCGGGTGACCGGCGGCAAGCACCGCTATCTGATCGACCAGGCGCAGGTGCTCGTGCCCGATTCCATCGAGGCCTTTGCACAAGCGGCATCCGATGCGCTGCAGCCGGATACCGCCAGCAGCGATGCCGATGCTGCATTGAATGCGCTGCAGGAACGCCATGCCGCACTGAAGGCACGCATGCAGGCGTGGGGCGGGTGCCGTGATGGTCTTGAGATCTGGTCGTTGCAGGGCATCACCGAACCCGAGCGGCTGCCGCTGCTGGACACCGACGATTTCCTCGCCGCCACCGCCGATCGGAGCCTGCCATGAGCCTTCCGCTGCACGCGCTGCTCGACGCCCTGTTCCCGCGTGGCCACGCCGTTGCCGTGGAGGACTCGGTACTGACCGGAACCGCCACGACCGACGACGGCGAGGTGACCGTGATCGGTACCGCCGACAAACTCGAGGTGGGCGTGGACCACGCACTGGCACTGGCCGACACCGTGCTGGCCAGTACCGCCGCGCATCCACAGCGTCCGATTGTGATGCTGGTCGACACCGCCGGCCAACGCCTGGCACGCCGTGACGAACTGCTTGGCATCAACGGCTACTTCGCGCACCTGGCGCAGACGCTGGATCTGGCACGCCGACGCGGTGCACGGCTGGTGACGCTGGTCTATGGCGAGTCGGTCAGCGGCGGCTTCCTCTCGTTCGGCTTGATGGCCGACCACATCCACGCCCTGCCCGATGCCCAGGTGCGGGTGATGGACCTGCGCGCGATGGCCCGGGTGACCAAGCAGCCGCTGGAGAAACTGCAGGCGCTGAGCCAGACCTCGCCGGTGTTCGCACCGGGCGTGGAAAACTACGTGGCGATGGGCGCGGTGGATTCGATCTGGAGCGGCGACCTCGCCGCACACCTGCTGCTGGCGCTGCGTACGCCCACCGATGGCGACCGCCGCGCCGTGCAGGGTGCCGAACGTGGCGGTCGCATGCTGGCCGCACGCGTGGCTGCAGCCGTGAGCCAGGGCGATGCCTGAGCGGCTGCCACGCCATACGCTGGTCTGGTTGCCAGCGCACGCCCGCTGGCAGGCGGACATCGCCGCGCATGAGCCACGCTTGGGCGACTGGTTTGCGCAGGGGCTGCCCGCCATCGTCGCCCGGCGTGCCGCCGACGATGCCGATCCCCGCCTGCGCCTCGGCGTGCCGCTGCCACCCGCCGAGGGCAAACTGCGCCTGGCCCTGCGCGTGCCGGCACACGATGTGCTGCGCACCGCGCCGCCACCGACGCTGCAGGCGGTGCTGGAAGGCGACCTCGTGCAGGACTGGCAGCGCCCGCTGCAGTCACTGCAGGACATCGCTGCAGCGCGCGTATTCGGTGCCTTCGCATGGCAGCACCTCACGGGCCTGCACTATGTGCACGCGCGCTCGGACATCGATCTGCTGTGGCGGATCGACACCGCCGCACAGGCCGATGCCCTGGTCGCACGGCTGCAGGCATGGGAGACCGAACACGGCCGGCGGGTCGATGGCGAGCTGTGCCTGGCCGGCGACACCGCCGTGAACTGGCGGGAATACGCGGGACGCAGCCGCGAGGTACTGGTCAAGCGCCTCGAAGGCGCTGCACTGGAACTGCGCGAGTGCTTGTTCGCCCCCGCCGGGGTGAGCGCATGAACGCCGTCGTGCAACCGGCGGTCAGACCAGCAGCTGCCGTGGACAGCGCGCGCCTGGGCCGCCTGGCCGTCGCCAGCCTGCATGCGGAACTGGCACTGGCACCCAAGCCCGGGCTGGTCACACCCTTCAATCGCGGCAGCCATCACGACATGGACGCCGGCACGTTCCTGCGCAGCCTGTTCGCGCTGCGCCACTACTTCGCTGCCGTGGCACACCTCGGTGCCGCCGGGGCGGACTTCGGTGCCCTGCGCCGACGTGGCATCGCCGCCGAAGCCGCGATGCTGCGCGCGACCGCCGGGATCAATACCCATCGTGGCGCGATCTTCAGCCTCGGCCTGCTGGTAGCGGCCGCCGCGGCCTGCCGCTCCCGCCTGGGCCATGCCGCCACGGGTGAGCAGGTCTGCCTGGAGGTACGTCGTTGGGCTGCGGATTTCGCGCACGCGCCACTGGATGCAGGCAGCCCCGGCCAGCGCGCGCGCGCCCTGCACAAGGTGCCAGGCGTGCGCGAACAGGCCGCCGCCGGTTACCCACTGTTGCGCGAGGTGGCGCTGCCCAGCCTGCGCCACGCGCTGGCCAGTGGCCTGCCACGCGAAGCCGCGATGTGCCACACGCTGATGCAGCTGGTCGCACACACCGACGACCTCAACCTGCTGCATCGCGGTGGTGCGGAAGGCCTGCGCTGGGCGCGGCAGCAGGCCCACCGCTTCCTGGCCGAAGGTGGTGCCTTCGCGCACGATTGGCAGCCACGCCTGCAGCACATTGCCGATGCCTTCGTTGCGCGTCACCTGAGCCCCGGCGGCAGCGCCGACCTGCTTGCCTGCAGCCTGTTCCTGTTGCAGCAGGAGGGCGCATGAGCCTTGCCCTGCTCTGCCCCGGGCAAGGCGCGCAACATGCGGCGATGTTCGATCGCGTGCGCGACCTTGCCGGCGCGCGGCCGCTGCTCGATGCCACGGGCGAACTGCTGGGCCGCGATGTATTCGCCGCCGCGGCGGCCGACGACCGTTTCGACAATGTGCAGGCCCAGCCCCTGCTGTGCGCGGCCAGCCTGGCGCATTGGCAGGGCCTGCGCGACGTCTTGCCAACGCCGACGGTGATCGCGGGCTACAGCATCGGTGAGCTCGCCGCGCATGCCATCGCCGGCAGCTTCGATGCCACCACCTGCCTGGCACTGTCCGCGCAACGCGCGCACCTGATGGATGCCGCAACCCCGGAAGATGCCGGGCTCCAGGCAGTCCTGGGACTGGATCGCATTGCCACGCAGCGCTTGTGTGATGCGCATGGCGCCTTCATCGCGATCGCCAATGGCCACGACCACTTCATCGTGGGTGGTGCATGGCGGTCGCTGCACGCGTTGGCGGCAGACCCGCAGGCGTGCGGCGCGGAAATCCGCCCATTGCCGGTCCATGTCCCCGCGCACACGCCGTTGCTGGCCAGCGCAGTGGCACCGTTTGCCGCCGCACTGGACGCTGCGCAGGTGCAGGCACCGCGGCTGCCCCTGCTGGCCGGCGTCGATGCCCGCCCGGTGCGGGATCGCGCTGCAGTGGTGCACACGCTGTCGGCGCAACCGGCACAGACCATCGAATGGGCGCAGGTGATGCGCCAGGCCTTCGAGCGTGGCGCGCGGGTGTTCCTGCAGCTGGGCCCGGGCAATGCACTGGCGCGCATGGTCGCGCCGGCCTATCCGTGCTGCGAGGTGCGCGCGGTGGAAGAGTTCCAGAGCCTTGAAGGCGCCGCGGGCTGGGTCCGCAGTGCGCTGGAACGGCTGCAGTAACGGGTTCGAGCAGTACGTGTCACGCAACACGCCGTACGTCGCCTTACCCCGGGATGGCGGGTCTCCATCCGCGCTGTACGTGAGTCACGTGTCTGGGAGGGCGCATGAGTCCACAAATCGCAACGATCATCGGCCTGGTGATCATGTTCATCGTTGCCACCGCGATGCCGATCAACATGGGAGCCGTCGCCTTCGCGCTGGCCTTCATCATCGGCGGGCTGTGGGTCGACATGGGGGGCAAGGAAGTCCTGGCCGGCTTTCCAGGCGATCTGTTCCTGACCCTGGTCGGCATCACCTACCTGTTCGCCATCGCGCAGAAGAACGGCACCATCGACCTGCTGGTGCACTGGGCAGTGAAAGCGGTGCGCGGCCATATCGTGGCCATTCCGTGGGTGATGTTCGTGATCACCGCAGTCCTCACTGCGTTCGGTGCGCTGGGCCCGGCAGCGGTCGCGATCATCGGCCCGGTCGCGCTGCGCTTCGCCAAGCAGTACAACATCAATCCGTTGATGATGGGATTGCTGGTGATCCATGGCGCGCAGGCGGGCGGCTTCTCGCCGATCAGCGTGTACGGCAGCATCACCAATGGCGTGGTGCAGAAGGCCGGGCTGGAAGTGACCGAGATGGCGGTATTCCTGACCAGTCTTGGCTTCAACTTCATGATGGCGACGATCTGCTTCTTCGCCTTTGGTGGCATCGCCCTGCTGCGCCGTGGCTCGATCACCGCAGCAGGAACGCTCGGCACTGCCGAGCTGGCGATGGCCGGTGGCCCGCAGGCCTCGTCGCGGCAATTCGCGATCGAAGGTCATGGCGCGCTGGTCGCGGCAGGTGGCGGCACGCTCAGCAATGATCCGGCGGCACTGGATGCGGTGAACCTCACCCGCGAACGCCTGTTCACCCTGATCGGCCTGCTCGGCCTGGGCGTGGCGGCGCTGATCTACAACCTCAACGTCGGCCTGGTCTCGATCACCGTGGCGGTCGCGCTGGCGCTGCTGTCGCCACAAAGCCAGAAGGGTGCGGTCGATGGCATCAGCTGGTCCACCGTGCTGTTGATCTGCGGCGTGGTGACCTACATCGGCGTGCTGGAACATGCCGGCGCGGTGGACTTCATCGGCAACGGTGTCTCCGACATCGGCATCCCGCTGCTCGGTGCACTGCTGGTCTGCTACGTCGGCGGCATCGTCTCCGCATTCGCTTCGTCGGCAGCGGTACTCGGCGCGACGATCCCATTGGCGGTGCCGTTCCTGATGCAGGGCCACCTCAGCGCCGCTGGCGTGATCTGCGCGCTGGCGGTGTCATCCACCATCGTCGATGTCAGCCCGTTCTCGACCAATGGCGCACTGGTGGTGGCCTCGGCCGCGAAGGAAGAACGCGAGACCCTGTTCCGCCGCTTCCTGGTCTACAGCGGCCTGGTGGTTGCGCTCGGACCGCTGCTGGCCTGGCTGGTGTTCGTAGTGCCGGGCTGGATGTAACCGCCCAGCGGTAGTGCCGACCGCTGGCCGGCAATCTCATGAAGCCATCCAGCGATCATGGGTTGCCGGCCAGCGGCCGGCACTACCTGGCGGTACACTTCCACCATGGCCATTGCCCCTGCCCCGCGGTCACCGAAGAAGCGCGCCCCCCTGTACGAAGAGGTGGCCGAACACGTGCGCGAGCGCATCTACGATTACCGGCTGCCGCCGGGAGAATGGATCGACGAGCCCGCGCTGTGCGAAGAACTGGGCATCAGCCGCACGCCCCTGCGCGAGGCGCTGAAGCTGCTGGCCGCCGAAGGCCTGGTGCAGATCGATGCCGGTCGTGGCAGCCGGGTCACCCGGTTGACGCTGGAAGACCTCAACCAGCTGTTCCCGGTGATGGCGATGCTGGAAGGCCGTTGCGCGCATGAGGCGGTGAAGCACATCGACGATGCCGGCGTGCAGCAGCTGGAAGACCTGCATGCAGCGATGGAAGCAGCGGCGGCCGAGGGCAACATCGCCGAGTACTACCGCAACAACTACCTGATCCACGAAACCGTGCAGCACTACGCGGGCAACCCGTGGCTGATCCGCATCACTCACGACCTGCACCGCATCCTGAAAATGCACCGTGGCCGCCAGCTGCTGACGCCGGGCCGCACCGCGCAGTCGTTGGCCGAACACCGCGAGTTGATGGAGTGCTTCCGCCGCCGCGACGCGCAGGCTGCCGAACGCACCATGGAACGCCATCTGCTGAGCCAGGGCCAGGCGCTGGCCGCCTATGTGGCGGCAGGCGGGCTGCTGAACGTACCGGCGCCGTTGCCGACCGAAGGCGGCGGCTGAGCTGTTGAGGTTGCCGGCCAGCGGCCGGCACTACCAGGACGTGACCTTGGCCGGCCCCCTGGGACGTCTCATCAATCGCCGCCACCGCAGCTGCCGCCGTCACCCCCACCACCATCACTGCTGCAGTCGGAGCTGCTGTTGCCGTGATGGCTGTGGTTGTCACCGGAATAGCCACCTGAGCTGTCATGGCTTGCGCCGCCATCCCCCCGGCTGCCCGAGCCATCGGCCGTGGCCACCGCCATGCACAGGATCGCGCCGACCAGCGGCAGCAGCCAGACCAGCAGCAGCTGCACCGCCCGCCCCCCGGCCGACAGGCCATCGCGCCTGACGATCACCACGGTAGCGACCACGTTCAGGCCCAGCACCAGCAGGACCAGCAGAAGGGCAACGATCAGCATTCGGCGACTCCGTGCCTGGACTGGAGGCATTATGGCCTTCCACCCCGATGTTGGCCCTGCCTGTCATGAAGATGGGACAATGTAGGGCGCGCCGGCCTGCCTCCGGGCCGCCGGCGCCCCCCGCACCACACGGAAGAAGAAGAACAACAACATGCTGAAAGTCATTTTCGATACCGACCCGGGCGTCGACGACGCCCTGGCCCTGCTGTACCTGCACAAGCACGCCCAGATCGACCTGATCGGCGTCACCACCACCTTCGGCAACGCCTCGGTGGAGTCGACCACCCACAACGCGCTGTACCTGAAGCAGGCCTGGGGCTTTGCCGCTCCGGTCGCGCGCGGTGCCGGCGGCCCGCTGCAGCCGGAAGCCACCCCGGAAGCCTGGCCGGTGCACATCCATGGCCACAACGGCCTGGGCAACCACCCGGTGCCGGCCAGCCTGGACGTGGCCGCCGATGCGCGCCCGGCCCACCAGCTGATCATCGACCTGGTCCGCGCACATCCGGGCGAGGTGACCCTGGTCGCGGTCGGTCGCATGACCAACCTGGCCCTGGCCCTGCAGCAGGCCCCGGACATCGCCGGCCTGGTGCGCGGCGTGGTGATCATGGGTGGCGCTTTCCACGTCAACGGCAACATCACCCCGGCCGCCGAGGCCAATATCTGGGGCGACGCCGAAGCCGCCGACGTGGTGTTCACCGCCAGCTGGCCGGTCACCGCGATCGGCCTGGACGTGACCACCCGCGTGGAAATGGACCGTGACGGCCTGGACAAGCTGGCGACCATCGGCGGTGCCGATGCCGAGCTGGTGCGTGCGCTGTCGCAGGATTACGTGGACTTCTACCTGCAGGCCGGCCACAAGGGCATGGTCGTGCATGACTGCTGCGCGTGCATCGCGCTGACCCGCCCGGAGCTGTTCCAGTTCGAGCGCGCCATCGTGCGCGTGGCCACCGACGGCGTCGCCCGCGGCATGACCATTCCCAAGCCGGAAGGCCTGGCGTTCGGCCCCAGCGTGTGGGACGGCCACGTGGTGCAGTCGATTGCCATCGGCGTGGATGCGGCCGCCGTACTGGCCGACATCGAGCAGACCCTGAAGGTCTGACCCGCTAGCGCTTGGCCCTGCCCGGGACCGTCTCGGGCAGGGTCCACAGCACCGGCAGCACCAGCACCGCCACCAGCGCGATCATCGCGCCCGGTGCCGCTGCCCAGCCGCTGCGTTCCACCCACCATTGCGCCAGCCAGGGTGTTGCGCCGCCGAAAAAGGCGGTGGCCATGGTCACCCCCAGTGCCAGCCCGCTGACCCGGCCTTCGCCTGGGAACTGTTCGGCCGTGGCCGGCGCAGCAACGGCACTTACCCCACCGGCCACGCAGGCCAGCAGCACCGCGGCCAGCGCGATGCCCAGCGGCGGCGCCTGTGCCATCCAGGCGAACAGGGACAGCGGCAACAGCGCTGCCAGCACCGTCAGGCCCAGCAGCATCGGCCGCCGCCCGACGCGGTCGGACAAGGCACCACACAGCGGCGTGATCGCGATGACCGCCACCGCCGCAATCGTCGACAGCCACAGTGCGTCACCTTCGTCATGACCCTGCGCATGCAGGAAGGCCGGCACATAGGTGATGCCAACGTAATAAGTGATCGAGCCCAGCGCCGAGATCGCGAACGTGCGTGCCACCGCCAGCGGATGGTTGCGCAGTACGTGGCGAAGCGGTGTAGCCGGAATGCTGCCCTCACGGCGCTGCCGCTCGAACTCCGGCGACTCGTGCATGCCCGAGCGCGCGACCAGGATCACCAGTGCCAGCGCGGCACCGACGAAGAACGGAATGCGCCAGCCCCAGCTGTCCAGCTGCGCGATGGGCAGCAGCGCCACGGTCAGCGCGGAGATCGCTACCGCCAGTAGCGCGCCCACTTCACTGGCTGCCGAAGCGAGCGAGGTCACCAGGCCACGTCGCCGCACCGGCGCGCTTTCCAGCAGATACGCCACCACACCGGTGTACTCGCCGCCCACCGAAAACGCCATCACGCAGCGCAGTACCAACAGCAGCACGCCCGCCGTAGTGCCCGCCGTGGCCGCTGTCGGCAGCAATGCAGTGGCCAGCATCGCCGCTGCCATCAAGGCCATCGACGCGAGCAACATCCAGCGCCGGCCCAGCCGGTCACCCAGGTGGCCGAAGCACAGTGCGCCCAGCGGGCGCATCAGGTAGGACACCGCGAAGCCGGCCAGGGTGACCAGCAGCGCCTGCTCGCCACCGCCGAAGAACACGCGCGACAAGACCGTGGCGAAGTACAGGTACAGGGTGAAGTCGTACCACTCCACCACCGTGGACAGGCCCGCCACCCACATCGAGCGCTGCCGCGCCGCGGTCATTGCGTATTCGCCTTCAACAGCCTCGATCCCGGTTGCGCAGGTTCGAAGCAGGGTGGCATGGCCGGGGTGAAATACCGGTCATCGGCTGTCCGTCGCCTGCATGTACTGGGTTTCATGGCCGGTGAAACGCTCGCCGTCAAAGCCGAAGCAGAAACGGCCTTCCTCGAACACGCGGTAGACCAGCAACGCACCATCAAGGCAGAACTGTTGCTGGTCCACACCCGTTTCCAGGATCCCGTAGCCGGTGGCATCACCGCCCTTCCCCGCCGGCCCGGTGAAGGCATCGAACGGCAATGGCGTCGCCCTGCCCGTGTGGGTATCGACCAGCACCAGCGTGCGCTGGAAGTACTCGGGACGATCATCGACCTGCACCAGCAGATAGTGCTGGTTGAAATTGGGCTTCTGATGCTGGAGGGCATCTTCGATGGCGGCGCGGTGCTGCGCATCGCAGAAGTCGACCGGGCTGTAGCGGTAGCTGCAACCGTCGTGGTCGTAGGGCAGGTTCATGCCGGAATAGCTGATGCTCCCTTCGCTGTCCACGTCGTGGCCCAGTTCCGGGGTGCTGCACAGCAACCACGAACGCTGAGCATCCTCCGGGTCAGCCAGCAGCTTCGGCTCACGGCCCGCTTCGTAAGCCGCTCCCCCCGGGAAGTCCTGCCCCAGGTGCTGGCGGGCGATTGAACGCGCCTTCTCCAACGGCAGGCCGATCCTGGCCCCACGGAACGAGACGAACGTCATCGTCGGCAGGATCACCTCTTCCACCGGCAGCCCCTTCCACTGCCCCTGCACGCAGAACGTGGCGATCTCGTTCTCCTCGTCCTCCTTGCAGGGCTTCGGTGCGTTCGCAGCCAACCAGGGGTGGGCCGGGCGAGCGGTTTGCTGATCGATGTACCAGCCGTCCAGCGCGCAGGTCGGCAGGGCATCCAGCAGCGCGGAGAGATCGATGGCGGCCGTTGGCGCGACAACCGGCGTGTCTGCAGTGGGTGCCTCGTCCGGCAGCTCAGGCGTGCGCTGGCAGGCCGCCAGCAGCAGCGCGGCGATCAGCAGTGCAGCGTGGCGTGGGCGCCGGATTGAATGATGCGTTCCCTGCATTGCGTGGTGCTCCCTGGTTTCAACACTCGCTGCAGATGATCGCCGATCCCGGGGCCGGCTGGGGCGCTGGGTGCGGCATGACCTCCAGGCATGGCGTGGAGCTACCCGGTATGCCGGCTTCCCGCCCGGTAAGCGGCGTAGGCATCGAGGATCTTCTGCAGCCGTGCGTGTTGCTTCGTTCCCATGGCTACCCGTTGCACGCGCTTCAGCAGCGTCTTCCACATGTATCCGGACCGGAAGAAATACGGCCGCACCTCAAGGAAGGTCAGCGCGACTTCCAGCGTATCTGGATCGTGTTCGGCAAGTTGCTTCAGCGCGTTGGCGTAGCCACCCGGGAAAGCAAGCTGTTCATAGCGCTGGTTGTATTCCGCGCAGGCTGCCGCATGCCGCTGCATTTCTTCCGGGCCACGCCAGCGCGCGCCAGCGGCTTCGCGGATGGCCTGGCGCAGCCGGTTGATCTCGTCCGCATTGGCGCGGATCAGGCGCTCCATCGGTGCGCGGGGATGGGACATGGTTCCTTCCACGTGGTTTGTCAGGGGTCAGATCCCTTTCCCTGCGGGAAAGGGATCTGACCCCACTTCCGGTCACGGGGCGCGGCGCAGGGTGATCAGGGTGATTTCCGACGGGACGCCGATGCGTGCCGGGAATCCGGCCCACAGGCCTGCACCATTGCTCACGTACAGGGGCATGCCATCCACCTCGTAGCGGCCGGAGACATAGCCACCGTTGGCACGCTTCACCAGCTGGTCCATGCCGATGATCTGCCCGCCGTGGGTATGTCCGGACAATTGCAGCTTCACGCCACGCGCGGCCGCCTCGCGCGCATTGCGCGGGCGGTGATCGAGCAGGATCACCGGCGCGGCGGGATCGGCACCGGCCAGCGCGGTCTCCAGATCCGGCAACGGCAGGCCATAGCGTGCCGCCACCGGATCGGTGACGCCGGCGATGGTCAGCGCCGCATCGCCGCGCCGCACCTGCAGGTGGCTGTTCTCCAGCACCTGCATGTGCAGCGCGCGGAACGCCTGCATCCACGCCTGGTACTGCGCGTAGTACTCGTGGTTGCCAGTGATGGCGATGACACCATCCGGTGCCTGCAGATCGACCAGAGGACGCGCGTCGTCGCGCCGGGCCTCGACACTGCCATCGATCAGGTCGCCGGTGATCACGATCAGGTCCGGCTTCAGTGCATTGCTCTCGTCCACCACCCTGCGTACCCAGTCGCCGGTCAGCAGGCGGCTGGCATGAATGTCGGTCAACTGCAGCACGCGATAGCCGTCGAACGCGGCCGGCAGCCCGGCAATGCTCACCTCGATCTGCCGGGGCTTGGGTACGGCCATGCCCTGGCTGACGCCATAACCGCTCACGAGCAGGGCCAGCAGACCTGCCGTCGGCCGCAGCTTCGGTGCGCGCAGGACCGATACAGTACGCGGCCAGCGCAACAGGCGCGACAGCAGCAGGCCGGCGTCCAGCACCAGCATCACCAGCGCCAGCAGCAACACCGCGGTGGAGCCGGTGGCCAGCGTGGCGATGGCCAGCTTCGGTATCTCGGGCGACGCCGTCGTGCCCCAGAACGTGGCGACGATGCGCAGCTGCACGGCAACGCCCACCAGCAGCAGCGACAGCACGACCTTCAATGCGGCGGGCATGCGCAGCGGCCAGAACAGGCGCCAGGCCACGTACAGGCCCATCAACAAACCGATCGTACTCAGCACTGCAACCATCCTGGAAAGAAAACGGGCCTGCCATGGTGACGGTTGCCGGCAGTGTTGTGTAGAGCCGGGCCCGTACCCGGCTGCTCAGGAAGCAGTCGAGCATGGCTCGACTCTACAGAGGGCCAGTCGAGCATGGCTCGACTCTACGAAAGCCCGATGCGTTCCACCCGCAGGCGGGCGATGCGACGCTTCTCCATTGCCAGTACGGTGATGCGTACATCCGCAATCTCCACCGTGTCACCGATGTCCGGCAGGCGCCCCAGACGCTCCAGCACCAGACCGGAGATGGTCATGTAGTCGGCACTGCGCGGCAGCGAGACGCCGGCCAGGCGCTGCAGGTCGTCCAGGGTCAGCGCACCGTCGGCCTCCCACTGGTTCTCGCCCTGCGCCTCCACGCCATAGCGCTCATCCTGGGTATCGACGAGATCACCGGCAATCGCCGCCAGCAGGTCATTGGCGGTCACCAGGCCTTCCACGCTGCCGTACTCGTCCACCGCCACCGCAAGCGGCACCGGGTGCTGGCGGATCAGCTCCAGCGCCTGCAGTGCGCTGGCGCTGGACAGCACGTACTGCGGCTCGCGCAGGTTGCCCTCCAGCTGCAGCGGCCTGCCCTGCAGCAGGTCGGCCAGAAGGTCGCGGCTCTGCACCACGCCGCGCAGGCTGTCCAGATCACCGTCGCCGACCAGCAGGCGGGTATGCGGCGATGCCACCAAGCGCGCCACCACGTCCTCCTGCCCACGTGCCAAGTCGATCCACTGCACGTCGGCACGCACGGTCATCACGCTCGACACCGGGCGATCAGCCAGGCCCAGTACGCTGCGGATCATCTCGTGCTCGGCCGGTTGCAACCGCTCTTCAGCATCCACCTGCTCGCTGGCCTCTTCGTCGTGATGGCCGTTGGCCGGCCGCGCGCCGAGCATGCGCAGTACGGCATCGGCGGTGCGCTGGCGGAACGGCTGGCGGCGCTCGTTGCGCTCACGATTGAAGCGCACCCACTGGTTGAAGGCTTCAACCAGGATCGAGAAGGCAATGGCCGCGTACAGATATCCCTTCGGAATCTTGTAGCCCAGGCCTTCGGCCACCAGGCTGAAGCCGATCATCAGCAGGAAGCCCAGGCACAGCACCACCACCGTGGGATGCTTGTTGACGAAGCGGGTCAGCGGCTTGCTGGCCACCAGCATCAGCGCCATCGCGATGGTCACCGCGGCGTACATCACGCCCAGGTTGTCGACCATACCGACTGCGGTGATCACCGAGTCCAGCGAGAACACCGCGTCGAGCACCACGATCTGTGCCACCACCATCGCGAAGCTGGCGTAGACCTTCTTGCCATCTTCGTGGTGCTCGCGGCCTTCCAGACGCTCGTGCAGCTCCATGGTGCCCTTGAACAGCAGGAACAGGCCACCACCCAGCAGGATCAGGTCACGCCCGGAGAAGCTGTGGTCGAACAAGGTGACCAGCGGCTCGGTCAACTTCATGATCCAGGCCAGCGCCGCCAGCAGCACCAGCCGCATCAGCAGTGCCAGCGCCAGGCCGATCACCCGCGCGCGGTCGCGCTGGTGCGGCGGCAGTTTGTCAGCCAGGATCGCGATGAACACCAGGTTGTCGATGCCGAGAACGATCTCCAGCACGACCAGGGTTGCAAGGCCCATCCATATCGAGGGGTCAGCCAACCATTCCATTTCAGGTCCGTTTCGTCAGTAGGTAAGGGAGAAGGGAAAACACTCAGTCAGCGTCCTGCGCCTGCGTCGGGTCATGCCCCAGCAGGTCACCCGGCGTGCATTGCAGCTCACGGCAGATTGCATCAAGCGTGGAAAAGCGGATGGCGCGCGCCTTGCCGGTCTTCAGGATCGAGAGATTGGCCAGGGTGATGTCGATGCGCCCGGCCAGCTCGGACAGGGTCATGCCCCGTTCCTGCAGCATGCGGTCCAGGGTGATGACGATCGCCATCAGATGACACCATCAAGATCGTCGCGCATCGCTGCACCCACCGCGAACACGCGGGCCAGTACGAACAGCATCAGCACCGCGACCAGGCCGGTGATCGACATGCCGCCGCCCACCTCCATCCAGGTGAAGTCCGGGCCCATCCAGGCCGCGTAGGCGCCGATCAGGATCGACAGCAGCTCCATTGCCAGCATCAGCCACGCCATGCGTTGCAGCCGCTGTGCATTGGCGTGGGTGAACGGCCGCTCGCGCGCCGCCGACCTCAGCAGTCGCAGCAGGTGGCGCAGGAACAGCAGGCACAGCACCAGCAACGCGACGATCGCGCCCAGGCCCAGGCAGAAATGCAGGAACAGATCATTGCCATGTGCGGCGGCGGCAGCGGTGTCGTGCACGCTGTCGAGCAGCCAGCGGCGGTCGTGGGCGACCAGTGGCACGGCCAGCAGTGCGGCCAGGATGCCCAGCCAACACATCGCCCGGACGGCCTGTACGGCGGCCTGGGCCAGGGTGAACAAGCCTCGCGCGGGTCTGGCGCGGGCGGGACGAGCGGTCAAGCGGCCTCCGGCATTGAGGCAGCATCGCCGCCCCGGGGTGGATTTATCGATAAACGATATACCACATGCGGCGTGAAAGGCTGAATCGCGAGCACGGCAGGCAACGGGCGCTTGACAGCCGCCCTGCACAGGAAGACCATTAATTAACGAATTAGTTAATTGCCTCGTCATGGACCGCATCTTCGAAGCCCTCGCCTCCACTGCCCGCCGCCAGATCCTGGCCTATCTCAGCGCCGGTGAACTCAGTGCGGGTGAGCTGGCCGAGCGCTTCGACTTCAGCAAGCCCGCGCTGTCCAGCCACCTGCGCATCCTTGAGGAAGCCGGGCTGATCGAGCGCGAAAAGCGCGGCCAGTTCGTGTACTTCCGGCAGGTGCCTGACCGCCTGGCCAACACGCTGTTTTCCTGGGCAGCCGAAGTCTGTCCAGTCGGTGGCCCGCTCAAGCGCGAAGCCCGTGCCCGCCGCAAGTCCCCTGCCCGCTGATCCTGCCTGCCAAGGAGCATGACGATGCCTGGTTCGACCCGCGACCGCCGTTCGTTTCCAGGCGTACAGCTTCCCGCACAGCGGGGTGGCAGCCCGACCGAAGTCACGCTGATCGCACAGCTCGGCATTGGCGCCGGCGATGCGCTGGTTGCCGACGCCAGCCAGCGCCAGCGCCACCACCCGGCCTTCATCGACGCGCTGGACGAGCCTTCGGCACGGCTCGGCGGCATGCACCTGCAGCACGGCGACGCCTCGTCGCTGTACAGCTTCACTGTCGGCGCCGGCGGCCATCCCTTCCATCGCCATGCCGGGCCGCGCATGTTCACTGCCATCGCCGGCAGCGCGGGCGCCGAACTGCGCTTCGCCACCGCGTCCGATGCGCAGCTGGCGAACGATCCCGGCGCCTTCGCCCGCACCCTGCGGCGCATCCGTATCCCACCGGATTGCCTGTTCACGGTGCGCTTCGGTGGCGGGACGTGGCACCAGTTCGCATCGAACCATCGCGCACATCCGGCGCTGTTCGCGTTGTCCTGCCACAGCAATGAACTGGCCGGTGCGATGAGCGAGCAGGCCCGCGCGCAGGTGCAACGCAATGCCGCCGATATTCCCAGCCTGACCGACGTACTGCCCGAACCACACTGGCCCACGGCCGCAAGCCTCGCGGCCGCGCCCCTGCTGCAGCTGTCGCTGCAGGCAGCACCTCCCAGCCTGTGCGCCCACCTGTGCGCACGTACCCGCACCCTGTTGGGGCCGCTGCGCAGGATTTCATTGCGGCGCTTGCGCGGCTTCGTCGAACGCGCAACGCCGGCCTATCCCGTCCACTCGCAGGCCGCCACCAACGACGGCCTGCTGCCGGCGGCCCTGCCGCACAGCCACTACCGGGATCTGACCACCCTGCGCCTGGACAACACCCAGGTCACCCATCGTTCCGCGTCGGTACTGCTGGCCGATGTACTGGAAGGCTTCCTGCGCAATCCGCCCACCGGCGTGGGCCACCTGATGGCACTGCGCAACCGTCTGGTAGCACCGCTGCGGCTGCGCACCTCCCCGTTGGGCTGCCCGGTATCGTCGCTGCTGTCCACCGATCGCAGCCGGTTGTTCGCCGGCCGCTATCCGGTGCTGGATGCGCACATCGATGCCGAGGACAACTGCGCCGAAGTGCTGCTCGGCGCCGACGATCGCCACCTGCGTTTCCGCAGCAGCGTGCGCGTGCAGCTGCATGCGGATGGAGGCGTCGAGATCAGCCTCGGTTCGCGCGTGCAGACCCGCAACGCGTTCGGCCGCATCTACATGGCGCTGATCGATGCCACGCACCGGCACTACGTTGCACCGGCGCTGCTGCGCCGGGCGGTGGAACATGCACTGGCGCCGGAACTGGCCGATCTCGATGACTGGGCCGTGCAGCGCACACATGGATGACACCGGCCGGTGGCCGGCACCATCGGGACCTACAGTACGTCGTTGAAGAACGGCACCAGCTGCGCCACCGCTTCGTCCACGAACTGTGGCACGTCATACAACGACATGTGATTGGCCCCCTCCACGATGTGGAAGCGCTTGTCCTGGCTGGCCGCACGCGCGAACAGATCGTCACTCATCCACTTGCTGCCGGCCATGCTGCCGGCGATGCACAGCAGCGGCTGGGTCAGGAAGGCCTCGGCCCTGTTGTAGGCGTCGTAGGTGATGATCTGGTTGAGGCTGCGTGCGGTGGCGAAACCCGGAGCATTGGGGTGCGCGCAACGCGACGTGTGATAGTACTCCCACGCCTCTTCCAGCTCCTGGTTGGGCGCATCCTCGCGGCGCATCGGGGCCAACGGAATCCTCACGGTATCGGCACCGCCGGCCTCTGCCGTTCGTGCATCAGAGCCACCCTGCAATGCGGGAATCGCTGCTGCATCAGTCAGCGAGTTGTCCCACCCATTGCGGAACATCGAACCAATGTTGACCGCGCTGACCGTGGCGATCGCTTTCAGGCGACGATCATTGATCGCGGCGTTGGCGGTGTAGCCTCCGCCCGCGCAGATGCCCATGCCTCCGATACGCGCGTTGTCGACATATGGCAGCGTGGTCAGGTAATCGATCACCGCGCTGATGTCCTCGGTGCGGATGTACGGGTTCTCCAGCTGCCGCGGCATGCCGGTGCTTTCGCCCTGGTAGGAGGCATCGAAGGCGATGGCCACGAGTCCCTGCGCGGCAAGCTTGCGTGCATACAGGCCGGCCGTCTGTTCCTTCACGCCGCCTCCCGGATGCGCAACAACCACCGCGGGGTATTGCTGGTGCTCGTCAAAGCCCGGCGGCAGCTCAAGCACCGCTGCCAGCGTGATGTCCTGGCCGTTACGGCTGCTGAAAGTGATCGTGCTCATGGAGGATCTCCTCGAAGGACGTCAGATGTGCTGCCTAAAGAAGGGAATGATGGCCGACAGCGCCTGATGCACCGGCTCCGGCTTGTCATACAGATCGTAGTGCGACCAGCCTTCCACGACCTTCAACTGCTTGTGCTTCGACGCCGCACGGCCATGGATCTCCAGACCATCGCGGTAGGCGCCAAAGCCGCCCGGCTTGTCGCCGATCACCACCAGCAGCGGCTGGGTCAGCAGGACTTCGGCCAGATGGAAGGCATCCCAGCCCACCGCTGCACCGCGATGCGAAAACAACGCACTGACCACGCCATTGGGCTGCGGCCCGCGCGTGCGGTAATAGTCCGTGGCCTCCAGCACGTCGATATCGGTGATGCCGGCAGCGCGCCCCTGTTCCACCGAAGCCGGCAGGAACAGGTCCACACGGGCCTCACCGCCGCGCATCTCGGCGGTGCGCTGGGCAGCGATGGCCTCCAGCGTGCCGATCGGATCGAAACCGCCAAAGCCCTCACGACTGAGCCGGCCGAAGTTGACTCCGGTGATGCTGGTGACCGCCTTGATGCGGCGCTCGGTCATGGTGGCGTTGATCGCGTAGCCACCACCGCCACAGATGCCCAGTACGCCGATGCGTTCGGCGTCCACGTACGGCAGGGTGACCAGATAGTCGACCACCCGGCGTACATCCTCCACGCGCTGGGTCGGGTCTTCGATCCGCCGCGGCTCGCCGCCGCTGGCGCCCTGGAAGCTGGCGTCATAGGCGATCACCACGTAGCCCTCGCGAGCCAGGGCCTCACCGTAGATGTTGCCCGAGGTCTGCTCCTTGCAGCTGCCGATCGGGTGCATGCTGATGATGGCAGGATAGCTGCGCTGGCGATCGAAGCCCGGCGGGAAATACAGGTCGGCGGCAATCTGCCAGGCCATGTCCGGATTCTGGATGCTGACGGTTTCCATGAGCGTTTCCTCTGCGCGGCGAAAGGGCGACCGGGTGTCGCCGTTGCCAACACGATAGGCCTGGCATTGGACCGGAAAAAGCCGACAATGCTGACCACAGTAGTAAGCTGGAATTACCAGTCAGCAGGGGCTTTCCCGATGAATCCAGCCACCCCATTCAGCCCCGCCCTGCTGCCGCACCTGGCCGGCTTCGCCCACATTGCCCACCACCGCAGCTTCACCCGGGCCGCCGAAGAGCTGGGCATCTCGCGTCCAGCGCTGTCGCAGAACCTGAAGACCCTGGAAAGGCAGCTGGGCGTGCGCCTGCTGCACCGGACCACCCGTGAGATGTCGCTGACCGAAGAAGGCCAGCGCCTGTTCGACGCACTGCGGCCGTCACTGGGCACCATCGAGGCAGCCGTGCACAACCTGCGCGCCAGCCACGATGTACCTTCAGGCCTGCTGCGCATCAACACCGCGCGCCTGACCGCCAAGACGCTGATCGAACCGTATCTGCCGGAGTTCTTCGCGCGCTACCCCGAGCTGCGCATCGAGCTGGTGATGGACGACGGCCTGTCCAGCATCATTGCCGACGGCTGCGACGCCGGCATCCGCCTAGGTGAACGCCTGGCCGAAGGCATGATTGCGGTTCCAGTCACACCGATGCTGGAAATGGTCGTCGTCGCCTCGCCGGCCTACCTGGCCCAGCATGGCACGCCCACCACGCCCGCTGAACTGGCCGCCCATGAGTGCCTGGGCTACCGGCAGACCGGCAGTGGCGGGGTCTATGCCTGGGAATTCAGCACGCCGGGCCAGCCCGGCCATGACTTTGAAGTGGAACCGCGCGGACGCTATGTCACCAACGACGATGAAGGGATGATCCGCGCCGCGCTGCAGGGACTCGGCGTGATGCAGCACATCGATCTGTCATTGCAGCCAATGCTGGCGGACGGGCGTCTGGTCCGCCTGATGCCGGAGTGGTCGGCACCGTTCCCCGGCTTCTACCTGTACGTGCCTTCGCGCGAGCAGATGCCACCGCGGGTGCGCGCCCTGATGGAATTCCTGATCGAGAAGCGCGAAGGCGTCGCCAAGGCACTTGGCCGCGCAGTGCAGGCCCCGGCCACCCGCCGCTAGGCGTCATGCCTGGTAGCGGTACACCAGATCCTCCGCGTCACTGCGAACCGCCTGTGCATCGAGCACGCCGCCCAGCCGCTGTGCAACTGCCTGCGACGCCTGGTTGTCCGGCGCCATGTAACTGACCAGGGTCGGCAGCTGCGCCACCACGAAGGCCCAGTCGCGCAATGCACCGGCCGCTTCGGTGGCGAAGCCCTGCCCTTCGTGGCCGTCATACAGCAGCCAGCCCAGTTCCTTCTCCGGAAACAGTGGGCCATGGTTGATCCCGACCTGGCCGATACAGGCCCCCGTGTCGGCGCGCTCGATCATCAATGCGCCATGGCCGAACAGATGCCAGCTGGCGAGGTCGTGGCAGAACTGGCCCCATGCGGCCACCTCGCCAAACGGTCCGCCCATGCCCAGCGCGCGCGGCGACGCCAGGAACGCCGCGTAGACGCTGAAGTCATCCAGCTGCTGCGGGCGCAGCCGCAAGCGTGCGGTGTGCAGGGTAGGAATCTCGAGCATGTTGGGCAGCGACTCAGTACACGGCCAGGTGGCCGCAGCCACGACGCTGCGGTTGTCCTTCCATCGTCACCTGCACACTGGCCATGGTGTCCACACCCTCGGCATTGCGGCACGACTCGCGCTTGATCTCGACAATGGCCGGCTGCCTGCCAAGCTCGCCGTTGAGCACGATCAGCGAACTCGGCGCATCGGCCGGCTGGCCGAGATAGCGCAGACTACCCTTGTGGGTGCGGCCGTCAGCGCTGAGGCTGGCATCGTGGTTGCCCTGGCCGGTGGAAGCGATCTCGATGCTCCAACCCGCCCCGCCACCGGTGAAGGCAGGCACCGGACTCATGCCGGCCGCAATGGAAGGATGACGCGGCGGGTCGGCGACGGTCTTTGATGCGGGGGTAGCGCAGCCGGCAAGCAGCCCAACGAGCAGCACGGCGGTGGCAATGGGACGCACGGTCATGGCGGACTCCAGCAGCGGTCGGACACCCAGTCTAGGGGGCGCCACGTGCGCCGGTGATGAACATCGCGGGTCAGCGCGTGATGCGGCCTCCGCCTGCCACCCGCACGCGGTCGCGGCCCTGTGCCTTGGCCTGGTACATGGCAGTGTCGGCAGCACGCATCAAGGTCCGCCAGCCCAGCGCATCGGTGCCACCCTCGGCCACGCCGAAGCTGGCGGTCACCCGCAACGCGGTGCCGCCGGCCACCACGATATCCAGCTGCTGCAATGCAAGCCGCAGCGATTCGGCCAGCTGGCGGCCACCCGCCAGGTCGCCGTCGGCCAACAACACCAGGAACTCCTCGCCACCGTAGCGGGCAATGCTGTCGCTGCGACGGAGGTGGCGCTGCAGCAGCTGTGCCACCTGCACCAGCACTTCGTCGCCGGCATCATGGCCATGGCCATCATTGATCGATTTGAAACGGTCAACGTCCAGCAGGATCACCACCGCACTGGCGCCGCCCTCTGCATGCCGCTGCTGTACCAGCTCGTCCAGCGCACGCCGGTTCAGAAGACCGGTCAGCTCGTCGGTACCGGCCAGCTGGCGCAGCTCGCTGGTCAGCGCCGAACGCTCGCGCGACTTCTCGCGCAGCACCTCGATGGCATCGAACAGGCGCTGCATCTCGGCCAGCGGATGGGTGACGTGCTGCTCCGGTCCCGGCGCTTCAGAGGCGATCTGGATCACCTGCCGTTGTGCCTGCAGCAGAGGCCGCAGGATCTGCAGGTGCGCGATGCGCAGCGCCACGCCCAGCACCACCAGAGTCCCCAGTGCCGTCGCCACCAGCACCGCCAGCCGCGTCGCCTCGCGGTTGCGGGTGCGTTCGAACCGGGCGATGGACACACTCAGGTAACCGTCGCGAAGCGCTTCCAGCGACTGCAGGGTCGGCACGTAGCGCCGGGTGAACTCGGCAGCGGTCCACGGCGGCGGCAGGCCACGCCGTCCGTCTTCGATCAGTTGTTCGATCATCGGCAGCGACTCACCGAAGAACTGCCGTCGCGCCATGTCCCAATGCCAGGACAGCGTCGGATCACTGCGGAACACCGACTCGTGGCTGCCGGCCAACCGCCACAGCTCCAGCAGGCGACCCTCGGTCTGCAGCGCCGCGCGCACCTGCTCGTTGCGCCAGGCCCCCGGTACCGCCACCGGTGCCATCACGTTGGATGCCAGACGCCCCCCGTGCTCGCGCAGGTCGATCAGCACCTGGCCCTGCATGGCTGGAATCGCCGCTTCGCGGTCCGCTCGGACCAGTACGTTGATCTGCGCCGAGGTCAGCAGGTGCAGGCGATCGACCACGGCGAACATGCTGCTGATCGCGCGTTCGACGTCTTCGACGCGCCGCGCGTCACGCGGCTGCGCCGCCACCCGGTCCACGCCTGCACGTGCCGACTGCAGGCGACGTTGTGCATCGGCCAGCATTCCATGCTCATCCACCACGCCCGGATCGGCCTTGAACACGGTATCCAGCTGCTGCAGCGCGGTGTCCACACGCCTGCGCGCCACGGCCAGCTGCATGCCAAGCCGTGCATGCTCGCCGGCATCGGCCGGGTCGGCACCGAGCAGGCTGTTGGCCGGGCCGCGCTCGGCAGAGACCAGGTTGGCGAGATCGAAGGTCTGCCGCAGCTGGCGCAGGCTGACCAGGTTGTCCTCGGCGGCGGAATAGCGCAGCGTGCCCTGGATCAGGGCGATGGCCATCAACGGCAGCGTACAGACCACGAACAGCCCCGCCAGGATCCAGACCCAGGTCCGCAACCCGATGGGTGATGCCTTGCCGGCCATTCAAATTTCCCCTGACGTGCGGACAACTGTACTGAGCGGTTCCGGCAGTGCCAAGCCAGCGCCACGTGCACCCCGCCCCTGCATATACCCCAGCCATTGCGAACGCGCCGACAAGATGGACGCGGCGACCTCACCGTGGCAATTGCGTCACATCGCGCCGCGTCAGATCCAGCGCTGGTCCACCAGCTCGCGCTTCACGTAGGCGTAGAACACCGGCGCGGCAACCAGGCCCGGCAGGCCGAACGCCGCCTCCATCACCAACATCGCCAGCAGCAGCTCCCAGGCACGCGCCTGGATCTCGCCACCGACAATGCGCGCGTTGAGGAAGTACTCCAGCTTGTGGATCACGATCAGGTACAGCAGTGCCGTAACGGCTACGTAGAACGAGACCGACAGCGCAACGATGGTGATGATGGTGTTGGAAATGATGTTGCCCACCACCGGCAGCAGGCCGGCGATGAAGGTGATCAGCACCAGGGTCTTGGACAGCGGCAGGTGCACGCCGAACAACGGCAGTACGCCCAGCAGGAAGATGGCGGTGAACACGGTGTTGAGCAGCGAGATCTTCACCTGCGCGAACACCACCTGGCGGAACGCGGTGGCCAGGCGGCTGGTACGCCCGATCAGCTCCTGCGCCAATGGTCCCATCTTCGGCAGCGGCAGTTCGTCATACAGCGCGATCATCGCGCCCAGCACCATACCGATCAGTACGCGTACACCCACCTGCACCACCGAGGTACCGGCCACGCCCAGCTGGCGCTGATGCTCGGCGGCCCAGTCGTTCAGCGCCGTGCGCAGCGCCGGCATGTCTTCAGGAATATAGGGTTGCAGCAGCGCGGGCACCTGGTGCCGGGACGAATTGAGGATGTCCATCAGCCGCGCCAGCAACGCGTCCGGGCCGCCGGTCTCGTTGCGGAAAAACGAGGCCACGCCGATCCCGGCCAGCACCAGCGCGCTGATGATCACCGCCGACAGCACGATCACCGCGATGGCCCGTGCTCTGCCCGGCGGCAACCTGCCTTCCACGGTGGAGGCCAGCAGGTGGGTCAGCTGGAACACCAGCAGGCCGGACAGCAGGGTCACCACCAGGCCCAGTTTCAGCGCCAGCCACATGCCCAGCAGCATCATCAGCCAGGCCGCGATCCTCGGAACAGGGGGCTTGGGCTGGGCAACGAGGGCGTCTTGCATGGGCGGCACGTCCGGGCAGGGTGGCCCATGGTAGAGGATTGCCAGGACGATTCCGCGTGCAGCCTGAATGGCCATTACGCTACGGCACCGGCCGCAACGGGTTCACTGCCCGGATCAGGCCCGGTCCAGTGCCAGGTACCGCGCCGTGCGCACGATCGTTTCACGTTCGCCGAAGCTGGCCAGCTCGCCGGCAATGCGCCCACTGTCGCCGGTCGCGGCAATCTCCTGCAGCGTGCGCTGCATGGCCCGGATCGCGGCCCGCTGCAGGTCCGAGGGGATGATCACCAGCCGGTAGTCGAGTTCGGCAAGCCGTTGCGCCGGCACCAGCGGTGTCTTCCCGCTGTGGAACATGTTGATCAGCTTCGGGCCGGGAACCTGCTGCGAGATCACCTCGATCTGCTCCAGTGTTTCCGGTGCCTCGACGAAGATCATGTCCGCGCCCGCCTCGACATACGCCCGAGCGCGGGCGATCGCCGCCCCCAGGCCCTCGCAGGCGATGGCGTCGGTACGCGCGACGATCATCAGTTCCGGATCGATCCGCGACTGGCAGGCGACGCGGATCTTGGTGCACATCTCACCCGCGTCGATCAGCATCTTGTCATCCAGGTGACCACAGCGCTTGGGGAAGGCCTGGTCCTCGATATGCAGGGCGGCGACGCCTGCTCTTTCAAATGCGCGCACCGTGCGTTCAACATTCGCCGTGCCGCCGAAGCCGGTGTCAGCGTCGGCGATCACCGGCAGGTCGCAGGCATCGACGATCCGCTCAACCTGTGCCAGCACTTCGCTGAGACCGAGCAGGCCGATGTCCGGCACACCGGCCGAACGCGCGATGGCCCCGCCGCTGGCATAGACCGCATCGAAGCCGGCCAGCTCCACCAGGCGTGCTGACAATCCATCGAATGCGCCCGGCGCAATCACGCTGCCCTGGCGGAGCAGATCGCGCAGCCGACGTGTCTTTTTCATGGGGTCTCCCTTGTCGTTGGACTTCTGTCGTGGGATACCGATGATGTTGCCGCCACCGGCGACCGTCCAATACCGTGTTCGTACAGCACCAGAACGTTTGAGGTTCCAATGGAACTGCGGCACCTGCGCTACTTCGTCATGACTGCCCAGCTGCAGAGCTTCACCCGGGCAGCCGAGGCGCTGCACATTGCCCAGCCGCCGCTGGGGCAGCAGATCCGTGCATTGGAGGAGGAGATCGGTACGCCGCTGTTCCATCGCCAGGGGCGCGGCGTCGTGCTCAGCGATGCGGGCCGCGTGTTCTGGTCAGCGGCAGTCGACATCCTCGCCCGTGTCGACCGCGCCAAGGAGGATGCGTTGCGCGCCGCGCATGGTGAGGCCGGCATCCTGACCTTGGGCCTGACCGAATCGGCCTCGTTCAATGAAGCAGTGACCACACTGCTGCGCAGGTTCAAGCAGGCGCATCCCGCCGTGCAGCTGCAGCTGGTCGAAGATGGCAGTGAATCGCTGGTCCGGCGGTTGGATGACGGCGAACTGGACGCGGCGATCATGCGTCCACCGTACTCGCATCCTGGCGAACTGGTGATCCAGCAGCTCAGTGCCGAGCCCCTGGTGGCGGTACTCCCCGCCGACCACCCGTTGGCCGGCCGCGGGAGCATCGCGTTGGCCGAGCTGCGCGACGAGCGCTTCATTCTTTTCTCGCGGAAATCAGGCTATGGCCTGAGTGCAGACGTGGTCGCGGCCTGCCGCAGCCAGGGCTTCACGCCCACCATCCAGCAGGAAGCGCCGCAGGTCGCCTCCGCCATCAATCTCGCCGCCGCCGGATTGGGCATCGCCATCGTGCCGGCCTCGATGCAGAACCTGCACCGGCCCGGCCTCGCCTTCGTGGCGCTGCAGCTGGGGATGCCGACCACAACGCTGCAGCTGGCCGTGCGCAGCCAGCATCCCGCACTGGCAGCCGCGCTCCTTCGCTGCGCAGGTGGCACCGGGCAAGCGCAGCCATGTCCTGACGACCCCGCCAGCAAAGATCGGCCCGGCGCTTGATTATTTGACTTTGGCAAGCAATTATTTGCCCAAGTCAAATATATGGACCTGCCATGTCGACGGGCACCCTTTCCGAACGCGCCGACGCGGTGCGGCGCTTCAACCGCTTCTACACGCGGCAGATCGGCGTGCTGCAGGAATCACTGCTGCGCAGCGGCCTGTCCCTCACCGAAGTCCGCATCCTGTACGAACTGGCCCACCATGCACCGCTGTCGCCCTCGGACCTGTGCCGCGAGCTGGGCCTGGACGCTGGCTATGTGAGCCGGGTAACCGCCAGGTTCGAGCGGCAGGGCTACCTCCGAAAGGAGCGCTCGGCCGAGGACGCGCGCGTGGTCGTTCTGACCCTGACGGCGCTGGGGCAGAGCGTGTTCGCGCCGCTGGAAGAGACCTCGCGGCAGGAGATGATCGATCTGCTGGCGGCGCTGCCCGACATGGCGCAGGTGAAACTGCTTGCGGCCATGGGCCAGATCGAAAGCGTGCTGGGCGACAGCCCGCCCTCGTACCTGCTGCGTGACCCGCGGCCGGGCGACATGGGGCTGGTGGTCTCGCGGCAAGCCGCGCTGTACGCCCGCGAATTCGGCTGGAACGCGGAGTACGAAGCACTGGTATCGGAAATCGTCGCCAAGTACCTGCGCGAGCTGGACCCGGCGCGCGAACGCTGCTGGATTGCCGAGAAGGACGGCGACATGGTCGGCTCGGTGTTCGTGGTCCGGCAGGACGACACCACCGCCAAGCTGCGCCTGCTCTATGTGGATGCCACCGCACGCGGCATGGGCATCGGTGCCCGCCTGGTCGAGGAGTGCATCGCGTTTGCGGTGTCCGCCGGCTACACGCGGATGACGCTCTGGACCAACAGCGTGCTGGCCGATGCCCGGCGCCTGTACGAACGTGCCGGTTTCCAGCTTGTACAGGAAGCCCCCCACCACAGCTTTGGCCATGACCTGCTCGGCCAGGTCTGGGAACGGGCGCTCTGACAGCCGCCACGTGCGCATGCCACGCACGGCTGCGCGTCAGTCCCCCCAGCTGGCGGTGTTCTTGCCTTGCCGCTTGGCGTGATAGAGAGCCTTGTCTGCCGTGGCCAGCCAGTCTTCCACACTGCCCTGGCCCGGCGTTGCCGCAATGCCGATGCTGACGCTGAACTCGATACCCGGCGTCGCCTGTCGCGCGGCTTCCAGCAGGTGCAGGCGGACCCGTTCGGCCACATGCATCGCGTCACTGGGCGCACAGTCGCGCAGCAGCACGACGAACTCATCGCCGCCCAGCCTCGCAGGCGTATCGCCGGGGCGCGCGAATTCGCGCAATGTGGCAGCGATCTGGCGCAACACCTCATCCCCGGCGCGGTGGCCGTGTGAATCATTGATGTGCTTGAAATCATCCACATCAAGCATCAGCAGGCAGGCCAGGCCCCCCTGCCCCTGCGCCCTGTCCAGCACCTGCTGCGCGCGAAGGATCAGGAAGCCGCGGTTGGCCAGCTCCACCAGCGGATCCATCCGGCTCAGCCGCTGCAGCTGCCGGTTCTGCGATTTGACCCGGCGCGCCAGCTGCCAGCTGAGGATGCTCAGCCCGATGCCGTAGACGAACAGGAACGGCACGCTGAGCACGATCGTGCGCTGCGAGGAAACGGGTTGGTAAGGGAAGCCGAGCGCCCACCAGGTGATCGCGAAACCCAGCAGCAGTGCCAACGTGGCCCGCATCGCCAGGCGCACGCCGCCGGCAGCGATCTTGTCGGCGACCAGCAATGCGGCGAACAGCGCACTGGGAACCGCACTCAGCGCCATGAAGGCGATCCAGCCGCCGCCGAAGAAGGAGTCGGCGACCATGCAGCGGAACTGCGCCTGTGCGGGCTGGCGGGCGCGCTGGGTCAGCACCAGCGCGAGCGCCGGCCAGGCCAGCGCATTGAGCAGCAGCAACGCCCAGGCCAACACACCGTCCTGGCGTTCGAGAATGATCGAGGCGATGGGAATCGCGCCCAGGCCATTGCCGACGAAGCGCATCCAGCCGATGCGACGTGCCGCGCCGATGCCTTCGACCGCGACTTCCGTCGAGTCCGTCAAGAACGGCATTGCCGACCCCCTTGCGCGATCGCACGCCCTTGCCGGGCGGCCTGTGGTGAGTCTGACAGCTCTGCGTCAATTCGGGATCAAGGATTCACGGCGGCCACCCTGCCTCACCCACGCCTGGGTGGCGCCGTTGAACCCCGCAGCATCAGGCTGAAATCCAGCGTCTGCTGCAGCGGCATGTCGACATGTTCGATGATGGCGAGCAGCAGATGGACCGCCCGCTCACCGATCTCCCGCATCGGTTGCCGGATGGTGGTCAATGGCGGCGTGAGGTAGCGGGAAGATGCCAGATCATCGAAGCCGACGATGGACAGGTCCTCCGGCACGCGGATGCCCAGATCGCGGCAGGCCGCCAGCGCACCCAGCGCCATCTGGTCGCTGAAGCAGAAGATCGCCGTTGGTGCGGACCTGCCGTCCAGCAGCGCCATGGCAGCCGCATGGCCGGATTCCACGGAAAAATCCCCCGGCACGATGCTCAGCTGGCGCAGGCGGCCACGCACCTTGCCGGCCGCCCGTGCCCCTTCCAGCCGTTGCTGGTGCAGCGGATTGTCCGGCGGTCCGCCGACCACGGCGATCCGCTCGTGTCCCAGCGCATACAGATGTTCCATGACCACGCGCGCGGCCGCGGCGTTATCGATATGGACGCTGGGAATGCCCAGCGCGGGGTCGAACTCGCAGCCGTTGATCACCGGCGCGGCGGCACCGCGCTGCTCGACGATCTCGCGCGCCGTCGGCGGCAGCCGGTGCCCCAGCACTATCATGCCGTCGGCCTCGTTGCGCCGGAGCATCTGCGCGTAGCGCTCCTCGCGATCGGGTTGATGCTGGGTATCGCCCAGCAGCACTGCGTAGCCGACCGCCTGTGCGGCGTCCTCCGCGCCCTGCAGGATCTGCGCGAAGAACGGATTGGCGATGTCCGGGACGGTGACCAGGATCTTGCCGCTGCGCTGGGTCTTCAGCGTGCGGGCCACCGTGTTGGGCACATACCCCAGCGCGGCAGCGGCCTGCTCGATGCGCGCGCGGGTGGCGGGCAGCACTTTGTCCGGTCGCGAAAGCGCCCGCGACACGGTGCCTGCGGAGACGCCGACGTGCTTTGCGATGTCGTAGATGGTAGCCATGGCGTTAGTTCTCCTGTCTGCTGTGCAGTGCACAACAGGTCCTGCGTGAGCCCCTGCTAGGATAATGCAATCGATTGCATCGAGGGCGAATCACGTTGAAGACGCTCAAGGGTCCAGCGCTGTTCCTGGCGCAGTTCATCGGCGACACGACTCCTTTTGATCGGCTGGACACGCTGGCCGGGTGGGCCGCGGGTCTGGGCTATTCTGGCGTACAAGTCCCCACCAGCGCGCCCCACCTGTTCGACCTGGCCGAGGCGGCGCGCAGCCAGGCGTACTGCGACGACGTCGCCGGCATGCTGGCCGGTCATGGCCTGCAGATCACCGAGCTGTCCACCCATCTGCAAGGGCAGCTGGTCGCGGTCCATCCGGCCTACGACAGCCTGTTCGACGGATTCGCGCCAGCGGACAAGCGCGGCGACCCGGCCGCGCGCCAGGCTTGGGCAGTCGAGCAGCTTCTGCTGGCCGCCAAAGCCAGCCAGCGCCTGGGGCTGACCGCGCATGCCACGTTCTCCGGCGCATTGGCCTGGCCCTATTTCTATCCTTGGCCGCAGCGCCCACCGGGGCTGGTGGAGGAAGCCTTCGCCGAACTCGGCCGTCGCTGGCGTCCGCTCCTCGATGCCTTCGATGCCTGCGGCGTGGACCTGTGCTTCGAGATCCACCCGGGTGAGGACCTGCACGACGGCGCGACCTTCGAGCGCTTCCTCGACGTGGTGGACCATCATCCCCGCGCGAAGATCCTGTACGACCCCAGCCACCTGCTGCTGCAGCAGATGGACTACCTGGGGTTCATCGACCGCTACCACGCGCGCATCGGCATCTTCCACGTCAAGGACGCGGAGTATCGCGCCAGCGCGAGCAGCGGCGTGTATGGCGGCTACCAGGACTGGATCGATCGTCCGGGCCGGTTCCGTTCGCCCGGTGACGGCCAGATCGACTTCAAGGCGATCTTCTCCAAGTTCGCCCAGTACGACTTCCCCGGATGGGCGGTACTGGAATGGGAGTGCTGCCTGAAGCACCCGGAGGACGGCGCACGCGAAGGTGCCGCCTTCATCCGCGACCACATCATCCGGGTGACCGAGCGCGCCTTCGATGACTTCGCCGACAGCGGCACGGACGCCGCATCACTGCACCGCATGCTGGGAATCTGAGCCATTACCGCCCCGGGAGGGCAAGCCATGTCGCACGCCATGTCGCGCTTGGGCGCGATGATGTTTCTGCAGTTCTTCATCTGGGGAGCGTGGTTCGTGACCCTCGGGACGTACCTGGTGCAGGGCCCGCTGCAGGCCAGCGCCAGCCAGGTCGCCACCGCCTTCCTCAGCCAGTCGATCGGCGCGATCGTGGCGCCGTTCCTGGTCGGCCTGATCGCCGATCGCTACTTCGCCGCGCAGCGCATCCTCGCGGTGCTGCACCTGGCCGGCGCGGTACTGATGTGGCTGGCGTCCACCGCCACCAGCTTCAGTGTGTTCTCGGCCTGCGTGATGGGCTACATGCTGCTGTTCATGCCGACGCTGGCACTGGCCAACAGCGTGGCGATGCGGCACATGCAGTCGCCCGAGAAACAGTTCCCGCTGGTACGCGTGGCCGGCAGCATCGGCTGGATCGTCGCAGGCGTGCTGATCGGCTGGCTGGGGTGGGAGCAGGCGCATCGGCTCGAACTGACCTTCCGCATGGCGGCGCTGGCATCGCTGGTACTGGGCCTGTATGCGTTCACCCTGCCGCACACGCCGCCACTGGCACAGCAGCGCGACGCTGGGCTGGGGCAGATCCTGGGGCTGGACTCGCTGCGGCTGCTGAAGTCGCGCGCCTACCTGGTGTTCTTCCTGGCCTCCATCGCCATCTGCATCCCGCTGTCGTTCTACTACAACTTCACCAATCCGTATCTCAACGACCTGGGCGTGCGCGGCGCCGCGGGCCTGCAGTCGCTGGGCCAGGTTTCCGAGGTGCTGCTGATGCTGGCCATGCCGTTCCTGTTCGTGCGGCTGGGGGTGAAGACCATGCTGGCGGTCGGCATGGCGGCCTGGGTGGTGCGCTACGTCCTGTTCGCCTTCGGCGATGCGGGCAGCGGCTTCTCGCTGCTGGTGATCGGCATCGTGCTGCACGGCATCTGCTACGACTTCTTCTTCGTCACCGGCCAGATCTACACCGATGCCCATGCCGGCCCCGCCGTGCGCAGCAGCGCGCAGGGCTTCATCACCCTGGCCACGTACGGCGTGGGCATGCTGATCGGCACCTTCCTGTCCGGCGCGGTGGTGGAGCACTTCACCACGGCCGCCGGACGCGACTGGCAGCAGATCTGGCTGTTCCCGGCCGCTGTCGCGCTGGTCGTGCTGATCGCCTTCCTGCTGCTGTTCCGCGACCGGCCCGCCGTGGCCGCCGCATCTTCCACACCCTGAGGATTCGAGCCGATGCCAACGCTTGGAATCGCCATCGTCGGCACCGGCATGATCGGCGCCGTGCACCGCCGCGCGGCCTTGCTCGCCGGTGCCGAGGTACGCGGCGTCGCCGCTTCGTCAGCGCAGCGCGCGCGTGAGATGGCGCAGCTGTGGAATGTCCCGCGCGCCTACCGGGATATCGAGGAGGTGATCGCCGATCCGCAGGTGCAGGTCGTGCATGTCTGCACGCCCAACCATCTGCACCGCGCGATGGCGCAGGCCGCGCTGGAAGCCGGCAAGCACGTGATCTGCGAGAAACCGCTGGCGACCACGCTGGACGATGCGCAGGCGCTGGCGGCGTTGGCCACGTCGAACGGACTCGTCGCCACGGTACCCTTCGTCTACCGCTACCACCCGGTGATCCGCGAAGCGCGCGCACGCATCGCCCAAGGCGATCTGGGGCCGCTGCACCTGATCCACGGCAGCTACCTGCAGGACTGGCTGCTGGACCCGGCCAGCAACAACTGGCGCGTGGACCCGGCGTTGGGCGGCACGTCGCGCGTATTCGCCGACATCGGTTCGCACTGGTGCGACCTGGTGGAATGGGTCAGCGGCGAACGCTTCGTCGAGGTCAGCGCGGCGTTCTCTACGGTCATCGCCGAGCGCGGCGCCGTCAGCGGACAGAGCTTCAGCACGCCAACCGCAGCCAGCGCAATGCAGGAGGTAACGAGCGAGGACGTGGCTGCGGCGATGTTCAGGACCGGTGCCGGTACGCTGGCATCTCTGACGGTCAGCCAGGTCTCGGCCGGACGCCACAATCGCCTCTGGTTCGAGATCGATGGCGCAAAGGCCAGCGTGGCCTTCAACCAGGAGGATGCCGAGCGGCTGTGGATCGGCCTGCCCGACCAGCGCGAGGAGGTCTTCGTACGCGGGCCGGGCGCCGGCAGTGCCGAACAGCGCCGGCTGTCGCTGCTACCCGCCGGCCACGCGCAGGGCTACGCCCAGTGCTTCGAAGCATTCGTCGCCGACAGCTATCGCGCCATCGAGGGCGAGCGGCCGCAGGGCCTGCCCACCTTCGAGGACGGCGTGCGCTCGGCGCGGATCGTCGATCGTGTCATTGCATCGGCCAGGTCGCGTGCCTGGACTGCCATCGGTTGAAACCCGGGAGGATCTGTTGATGAAAGCCCTTGTCCATGGAACTGCAAGCCTCGTCCTGCTGCTCGCTGCCCTGCCCGCTTTCGCAGTCGAAGCCGCCAGCACGCAGCAACCGATCGCGGTGCAGATGTACACCCTGCGCGATGCCGGCTCGCTCGAGCAGCAGCTGAAGATCGTCCACGACGCAGGCGTCCATGCGGTGGAAACTGTCGGCACGCAGAACACCAGCGCGGCCGAACTCAAGCAGCTGCTGGACCGGTATTCGATCAGGGCGGTTTCATCGCATGTGCCGCTGGCCGAGCTGCGCAGCAATCTGGACGGGGTGGTGACCTTCAACCGGTCGATCGGCAACACGACGCTGGTGGTGCCGTACCTGGACAAGAAGGATCGCCCGATCGATGCCGCCGGCTGGACCGCCCTGGGCCAAGAACTGGGCCGCATCGCAAAACAGGTGCGTGGCAAGGGCATGCGCCTGGCCTATCACAATCACGACTTCGAACTGGCCGACTTCGACGGCAGGACCGGACTGGAGCTGCTGTTCGCCGCCGCCGGTCCCGACCTGCAGACCGAGCTGGACCTGGCCTGGGTCGCGCGTGCGGGCCTGGACCCGGCGGTGATGCTGGCAAAGTTCCGCGGCCACGTATTCGCGGTGCACGCCAAGGACAATGCGCCCAAGGGCCAGGCCGAAGACGAAGGCGGATTCGCTGCGGTGGGCCAGGGCGTGCTGGACTGGAACGCGATCCTGCCTGCTGCGGCAGCCGCCGGCGTGCACTGGTACATCATCGAGCACGACCACCCGCGCGATCCGGCCAAGGTCATCCAGACCGGTGCGGACTACCTGCGTGAACACCTGACCACCCGCGTGCCCGCCCGTGCGCGGCGCTGACGCATCAAGGAGCCCCACATGAAAATGATCCTGGCAATGGCGGTGGCCCTGGGCGGCATGAGCGTTGCGACAACCGCCTGGTGCAAGGACGATCCGGCTGCGGGTGCAAAGCTCTACACCGCGAACTGCGTGGCCTGCCACGGCGCCGATCGCGCGGGCATGCCGGGCGCGTTCCCGGCGCTCACCGATATCGGCAAGCGCATGGCACCCGCGCAGATCAAGGAAAAGATCAGCAAGGGCGGCGGATTGATGCCGCCCTTCTCCCAGCTGTCGCAACAGGAAATCGATGACATCGCCAGCTACCTGGCGAAGTGAGCGGCCGGCGACCACGCCGGCCACGTGCCACTACAGCTCGCGCACCCAGATGTTGCGGTAGCTGACCCTGGCGTCATGTTCCTGCAGATAGAGCGGCGCACACGCATGCGGCGCGTACGAAGGCGCGCCGATGTACTCGGTCCTGCCTGCCAGCACGGTGTCGTCCTGCACCAGCACGCCGTTGTGCAGCACCGTGATGCGCGCGGGCGAGACAAGCCCGCCGCCCTGCGAGAAACGTGGCGCCTTCCAGAGGATGTCGTAGGCCTGCCACTGTCCCGGTGCGCGCGAGGCGTTCACCAACGGCATGGCCTGCTTGTAGATCGAGCCCGCCTGGCCATTGGCATAGGTCGGGTTGTTGTAGCTGTCGAGCACCTGCAGCTCGTACAGCTCCTGCAGGAAGATGCCGCTGTTGCCGCGGTTCTGTCCGTCGAAGCCCTTCGTGTCGGTGGGCGTGCGCCACTCGACATGCAGCTGGACGTCGCAGAAGCGTTGCCTGGTGCGGATGCCCTTGCTGCCGGGCACGACGGTCATGGCGCCATCGGCAACCTTCCAGGGCACGCGTCCGCCCTGCTCCGACTCCCACGCAGAGACATCCTTGCCATCGAACAGCACGATTGCATCGGACGGGGCCTTGCCTGGCGGCGTAGCCACGGTTGCAGGCACCGGCGTCCACACCTCGGTCTTCTTCGGATCGCGCGCGGCGTCGGCACCGTTCTGCGCGAACACGGGTGCGGCGACCAGCACGGTGGCCGCGATCAGCAGTGGCTTGATCATCCTGTTGCGCTCCATCAGCTGGTCCCCCAGGCGGGCGTGCCGGGAACATAGGCGAGATCGCCGTCGTAGCGCCCCGGCACGGCGACGTACTGCAGCACCCCGGTCGCGCCGACCTTGGAGGTGAAGAAGCCGAAGATGGCCAGCTGCTTGAGCATCGTGAAGTAGTGCGGCATCGCCTCGCCCTCTTCAGGCGTACCGGTTTCGGTCACATCGGCATGGCGTGCCTTGGCTTCGGCGTCCAGCGTGCGCAGCAATTCGGTTCGGGCTTCCGGCGTGAGCGACGCGAAGCGGCCGCCGGCGCGTTTGTCGATGTCGGCCAGCCCTGCGCGGAACGTCGCCTGCTGCCGGGCGGTATAGCAGTCGCTGACGAACGTCGCCATGAACAGGCCGGCGCCGGCATCCTTCGCCCCTGGCGTCCGGGTCCGCGGCAGGATGGTCTCGGCGATCTCGTCCAGCGTGGCGACGTCGGCATCGGAGAAATGAATCTTGGTGGCGGCGGCCGGTGCCTGCCCCTGCACAAGCGCAGGCAACCCAACCATGGCCGCACCGGTGGCGGCGACGATCATCTTCAACAGCTCGCGGCGATCCATCACAGGTTCCCCGCTTTCAGTTCGCGCACCGCATGGTCGGCCGCGCGCGCGGTCAGCGCCATGTAGGTCAACGAAGGATTCACGCAGGCGCTGGAGGTCATGCAGGCCCCGTCGGTCACATAGACGTTGGGTGCATCCCAGACCTGGTTGTGCGGGTTCAGCACCGAGCTCTTCCGATCACGTCCCATGCGCGCGGTCCCCATTTCGTGGATGCCCTTGCCCGGGGCGTAGTCGTTGTCGTGCATCTTCACGTCCTTGACGCCGGCCGCCTCCAGCATCTCGGCGGCATCGGCGGCCATGTCCTTGCGCATCGCCAGTTCGTTGGCGCGCATGGCAACGTCCATCGCCAGCACCGGCAGCCCCCACTTGTCCTTGCGGTCGCGGTCCAGGCGGATCGTGTTGTCGTGGTGCGGCAGCATTTCACCGAACCCGGTCATGCCAATGCGCCAGTCACCGGGCACGGTCAGCGCCTCCTTCAGGTCGGCACCGATGTTCAGCTCGGCGATCTCGCGCGACCAGCCGGTGCGGCTGGCGCCGCCCTGGTAACCGAACCCGCGCAGGTAGCCGCGCTTGTCGGCCGCAACGTTGCGGAAACGCGGAATGTAGAAGCCGCAGGGACGACGGCCGAAGTAGTACTTGTCTTCATAGCCCTCGACCCGGCCCGAGGCGCCCGCCCCGAAATGATGGTCCATCACGTTGTGCCCGAGCTCGCCCGACGAGGACCCCAGCCCGCCCTCCCACACATCGGTGGCCGAGTTCATCAGCAGCCACGTCGAGTTGAACGACGACGCGTTGAGGAAGATGACCTTGGCGGTGTACTGGTAGGTCTGGCCGGTCTCGGCGTCGATGACCTCCACGCCGCGGGCACGCTTGCGGTCCTTGTCGTAGAGCACTTCCTTGACGATCGAGAACGGCCGCAAGGTCAGGTTTCCGGTCTTCATCGCCGCTGGCAGCGTCGCCGCCTGGGTCGAGAAGTAGGCACCGAAGGGGCAGCCAAGGATGCACTTGTTGCGGTACTGACAGTTGACGCGGCCCTGCTCGGGCATCGGCTTGGTGATGTTGGCGGTGCGCGAGTGGATCATGTGCCGGGTACCGCCGAACGCCTTTTTGATCCGTGCAGCTACGTCCTTCTCGACGATGTTCAACGGGATCGGCGGCAGGAACTCACCATCCGGCAACACATCCAGTCCTTCGCGCGTGCCGGCGATGCCGGCGAACTTTTCCACATGGTCGTACCACGGCGCGATGTCGGCGTAGCGGATCGGCCAGTCGATGGCGATGCCGTCCTTGAGGTTGGCCTCGAAGTCCAGGTCGGAGAAGCGATAGCTCTGCCGGCCCCACAACAATGAGCGACCACCGACGTGGTAGCCGCGGAACCAGTCGAAGCGCTTGGTTTCGATGTAGGGCGAGTCCTGTTCGTTGGCCCACATCCCTTCCAGGTTCTCGGCCAGTCCGTAGTCGCGCATCAGCACCGGGAACTCGGCCTTCATGGCCTGCGTTGGCCGGTTGCGGTGCGGGAAGTCCCACGCTTCCTTCATCGCATTGACGTAGTCCTTGACGTGCTCGATGTTGCGCCCGCGTTCCAGCATCAGGACCTTAAGGCCCTTTTCGGTCAGCTCCTTCGCCGCCCAACCGCCACTGATTCCCGAGCCAACAACAATGGCGTCGTAGTGATTATCTGCCATGGGTTTCTCACCTGGGTGGATATCGTTTCAGACGTCGCAGAGGCGGATCGCCTCGCGCAATGAGGCAACGGGATCGGGCGCTGCAGGCGTGAACTCCTGCGCCAGATACCCCTTGAAACCGGTGTCGCGGATCGCGCGACAGATGGCCGGATAGTGGAGCTCCTGCTGGTCTCCGATCTCGTTCCGGCCAGGCACGCCTGCGGTGTGGTAATGCTTGAAGCAGGCGTGATGCTTGCCGATGGTGGCGATGATGTCGCCCTCCATGATCTGCATGTGGTAGATGTCGTAGAGCAGGCCGAAGTTGTCCGAGCCGAGCCGCTGGCACAGCTCCACACCCCATGCGGAGTGGTCGCACAGGTAGTCGCGATGGTCGACCTTGGAGTTCAGCAGCTCCATCACCAGTACGACGCCGCGCTTCTCGGCATGCCCGAGGATGCGCTTGAGGCCGGCCTCGGCATTGGCCATGCCTTCGGCGGGGTCCATGCCGTTGCGATTACCGGAGAAGCAGATCAGGTTGCGGTAGCCGGCGTCAGCCACCAGGTCGATGTGCTGCGTGTAGCGCTCCACCAGCTGGTCGTGGAATTCGCGGCCGGCAAAGCCCTTGGTCAGGCCCAGCTCCGCGCCGTTGCACATCGAGCTGTACACGCCATTGGCCTTCAGCGTGGGCCAGTCTTCCGGGCCGACCAGGTCGATCGCGGCAAAACCAATCTCCTTCACCGTCGCGCAGAGCTGGGCGACCGACAGTTGCGGGAAGGTCCAACGGGCCACGGAGTGCTTCAGGTTGCCCTTGAGCGCTGCGGTGGCGGCGAATGCAGGCAACGCTCCCGCAGTACCCAGAGCTACGCCTCCAGCAACTGCCATGCGCAACGCATCGCGCCGCGTGAGGCCCGTCGCCGGAGCCGGTCTGATCGAATGGATGGACATCCACCTGCCGGCCTCCCAACCGGTATCAAACGCAACGATTCACAGCAATGCAATCGATTGCACCATAGGGGAGGAAATTGTCTGTTTGCAAGTCGCGGTGCACGAAAATTCAATGCTGCGGGGCACAACTCCGCAGGAATCGCGGACAAAGAAAAGCCCCGCATGAGCGGGGCTTTCTTTTGTGCTGCAGGCGAGCGTCCGA
>NZ_JAOCFV010000020.1:0-78443 GCF_029842145.1 Stenotrophomonas sp. GD03794 | reverse complement strand
TCAAGGCCGTCTCACCGGAGTGGACGTTGTTGCCGATGCTGCTTCGTCGTTGGACCCGAGGGTCTTTCGTCGTTGCGAGCCGCCTATTATGCCGGACTTTTCGAGTCCGTCAACACCTTCGTTCGATCATCTCGTTCGTCGGTGGTGGCGTTGCTGTTCGCGTGCCGTTTCCGAAGAAGCGGTGCGCTGCAGCAAGGGAGCGAATTCTAGAGATCCTGCAGATTTCGTCAAGCATTTTTTTGCAGGGTGATGACAGAACCAACGCAACATCACGCATGACGTACGCTCGAAGATCACTGTGGCGTTGACCGCGCGTTGCGCGGTCAACGCCACAAGGGCTATCAATGCACGGATGCACGGTGGAGAGACGGCAATGAACATGCAGGTGCGGCAAGCGTGGTGGCGCGACCTTTCAGTACCGGCCCTCGTTGCCGGCTTCATTACTGTGCTGGTCGGCTTCGCCAGTTCGGCCGTCATCGTGTTCCAGGCGGCACAGGCCGTCGGTGCTGACCAGGCGCAGATCGCCTCATGGATGTGGGCACTGGGACTGGGCATGGGTGTCACCTGCATCGGGCTGTCACTGCGCTATCGGGTACCGGTGGTGACCGCATGGTCGACACCGGGCGCGGCGATGCTGGTGGTCGGTGCCGGCGGCGCATCGCTTTCCGAGGCCACCGGTGCATTCCTGCTCGCCGCGGTACTGGGCATGCTGGCTGGCTTCTCCGGCATCTTCGCCCGGTTGATGCAGCGGGTGCCGATGGCGCTGGCCGCCGGCATGCTGGCCGGGGTGCTGCTGCGCTTCGGTCTGGACGTGTTCGTGGCCATGAACACCCAGCTGGTACTGGCGCTGGCCATGTTCGCCACCTGGCTGGCCGGACGCCGCCTGTTCCCGCGCTATGCGGTCATCGCCACCCTGCTGGTCGGCATCGCGGTCGCGGCCAGCCGTGGCCTGCTGCACGCACAGCAGGTGCAGCTGCAACTGGCGGTGCCGCAATGGGTGACCCCGTCCTTGTCCTGGACCGCCGTGGCCGGCATCGCCCTGCCCCTGTTCGTGGTCACCATGGCCTCGCAGAACATTCCGGGCGTGGCAGTGATGCGTGCGTCCGGTTATGACGCCCCGGTATCACCGCTGATCGGCTGGATCGGTGTGGTCAACACCCTGCTGGCGCCGTTCGGTGCGTATGCGCTGAACCTGGCGGCGATCACCGCCGCGATCTGCATGGGCCGCGATGCACATGAGGACCCGGCACGACGCTATACCGCGGCCATGGCGGCAGGCGCCTTCTACATCATCATCGGATTGTTCGGTGCCACCGTGGCGGCACTGTTCGCCGCCTTCCCGAAGGAACTGGTGGCCTGTGTGGCCGGTATCGCGCTGTTCGGCACCATCGCCAACAGTCTGGCCAGTGCGCTGGCGCTTGAGCGGGACCGCGAGGCGGCACTGGTCACCTTCCTGGTGACCGCCTCGGGCGTCTCACTGGCCGGCATCGGCTCGGCGTTCTGGGGCCTGGTGGCCGGTGCGCTGTGCCTGCTGGTGCTGCGGCCGGGTCAGGGCCGCTGACCCGGCCTACCCCGCCAATGCGGCACCCACGATGCTCAGCACCACCGCAATGACGATGGCGATCAGCGTGGCGACCACGCTGGTGCCGCCGCGTGCGCTCAGCTCGCTGCGCAGCCGTGCATCATCGCCGCCGGTCACGGTACGGGCCTGGGCGATCAGGCGCTGGCAGTGTGCCAGGTACCAGCTGTTGCCAAAGATCCCGGTGGTGATGCTGAGCGCGAAGGTGATGACCAGCGACAGGCCATCCGGCACATCCAGCAGGGTCTCGACCACGCTGACCAGCAGCAGCAGGCCAACCCACATCGCCGCCAGGCGGTACATCTTGCGATACATCATCCAGATCAGGCCGAGCAGGAATGCCGGCCAGTGCCAGGTGCCACTGCCCGTGGCGATGCCCTGATCCAGCCGCCAACGCTGGCGATAGATCGGGAAGTTGCCACCGACCACACTGGCATACAGCGCCATGTCGCCCTCCAGCCCAGCCGCCGCGGCCGTCTCCGGTGCCGCAACCGGTGCACGGTAGGGATCGGACGGATCGCCGACACTCGGCGCAATGCCCTCAGCCGCAGGCGCTGCGTCGATATCCAGGACCGGAGCCACCTCGACCTGCGTTGCGGCCTGATCCAGCTCCGCCAACGGCCGCCACGACGGCATGCCTTCGCACCAGAGCAGCGTGCGCGCCGTCACCGTCCCGTCCTGCTGCAGGCGACGCAGGCCGGCCAGGTCCACCGGTCCTTCGCTCTGCCTGCTGTTGGCATACCACCACTGTGCTTCCTGCATGTTCTCCATCCTTTCGGGTCACTTCTTCAAAACGGGACTGCCGGCCCCCCACTACAGCGGGGTACTGGCCAGGGTCTGTATCAATTGATGGCGCGCGCCCGGCGCAAGCGTGATCTGGTCGGGGCCGGCATTGGCCACCTCCAGGCAGACGTAATCGCGCCAGCCCTCGCCGACATCGGCCATTTTCGCTGCCGCCTCCGCACCGGGATTCCAGGCCACCAGCGTCTGGCTGCCTTCGCTGCGGATCTCGATCCGCCGCTGCAGGACCGGATCGCGCAGTACATAGTGCCCCTTGGCACCGGTATAGATGCGATCACTGCGGCCGGGATCACGCGGATCACGCAGTGACCACGGCCCCTGCTGCTGGCGCGACTGTGCATAGTCCTCGTACTTGTCCAGATACTGCAGGCCATCGAGACCATCGACCTCGACGCGCTCGGCATCGCCTACCCGGAAATAGCTGTGCAGGGCCTGGGTGAAGGTCACCGACGTTGTTCCAGCGTTCCCGGTGGTCAACTGCTGGTGCAGCTGGTGGCCGATGCGCAGCTGCATCTGCAGGCACAAGCCGAGATCGGCAGGCAGTGGCGGCGCCAGCTGCAGCACCAGCTCTCCCGCGTCGCCCTGCTGTACCTGCTGCAGCTCCCAGCGCGCGGTGCGCACCAGGCCATGCGCGGGCACATCATTGTTCTGGCCCTGGCGGCCAAACCACGGCCAGCACACCGGCACACCACCGCGGATCGGCGTCGGCAGTGCGGCGCGCGTGGGCGACAGCCACAGCAGGTCCGGCTGCCCCTGCGGAATGAACGACAGCAGCTGTCCGCCGAACACGCTGATGACCGCCGTCGCGCTGGGGGTGCGCACGTGCCAGGCCTCCAGCCCGTGATACAGGCCGCTGCTGATGTCCGGATTCGACTGCATGCGATGACGCTCCTTGAAGACCGCGGCGATGATGTCGCGGTCAGCGTGCCTGGGGCAAGGCCTTCTGCGCGCTGGGTGCTGCAGCAGCAGCCTCTTCCTGCAGTGCACGCAGAATGCGTTGCCCGGCACGCCCATCGGCATTGGCCCAGCCGAGGCGCTGCTGCTCGGACTGGATCGCGCGACGGGTGGCAGTACCGATCATGCCGTCGGCGCTGCCGATGTCGTAGCCACGCGCCAGCAGCAGGGCCTGCAGCTGGCGGCGCTCATCGCGGCCCAGGCCCGGGTCGTCGGTCGGCCAGGCGGTGGCCAACCCGCTGCCGCCACGCAGCTGGTCAGCCAGCGTGGCGATCGCCAGCGCATAGCTTTCAGCCGCGTTGTAGCTGTAGATCGCGTCGTAGTTGCGGAACACCAGCAACGCGGGGCCCTTGTTGCCGGCCGGCAGCAGCAGGGCGGCGCGCGCGTCGGCGGGCAGGTTGGCCGGAGCCAGCACGCTGCCGTCCAGCGCGGTCACGCCCTGCGCACGCCAGTCGGCCAGGGCACGACGCTGGGTACGTCCGGCCTGGCTGGCGTTGAAGCCAGCGGGAACGCGAACTTCCATGCCCCACGGCTCGCCACTGCGCCAGCCGGCGCGCTTGAGGTAGTTGGCAGTGGAGGCCAGTGCATCGGGAATGCTGCCGACCAGATCGCGGCGGCCATCGCCATCCCCGTCCACGGCAATGCGTGCATAGGTGCTGGGCATGAACTGGGTGTGCCCGAAGGCACCGGCCCAGGAACCGGTGAGCCCCTGTGCCTGCAGGTCTCCGCGGTCGATCAGCTTGAGCAGCGCCAGCAGTTCACCGCGGAAGAACGGCTGGCGACGGCCGGCGCAGGACAGCGTGGCCAGTGACTGCAGCAGGGGACGTTTGCCGAACACGCGGCCGTAGTCGCTCTCCACGCCCCAGACCGCGACGATGGTGGCGGCATCGACACCGTACTGCGCCGACACCCGATCGAGCAGGTCGCGATGCTGCTCCAGCATGGCGCGACCATCAGCCACGCGCTGGCGATCGACCAGCGCGGCCAGGTAGTCCCAGATCGGTGTGGTGAATTCCGGCTGCGCATCGAGCAGGCCAAGCACACTGGGGTCCGGGGTGAGCCCAGCGGTGATTTCATTGAAGCGATCGGCACTGATGCCCTGGCTGGCGGCCGTGGCCTGCAGGTCCGTCAGGCAGCGGCTGAAGGCCGGATCGACGCTGGCATCCGGTGCTGCAGGCAACGCGGGGGGCGAGGCGAGAGCGGCCGCCAGGCCGAGCGTGGTCAGAATGGGCATGGCGTCCTCCGTGTTGCCGTTGCACGGCCATCTTAGGGGCACCGGTGTCGCTCAACCTGAAGCGGCACCCGCTGGCCGTCCGCCCTAGGCGGTGCGCAGCAGGCGCAGGCCATAGGCGGGACTGTCGGCGTCCCAGCGCTGCGTGACCTGCAGGCCCGCCTGCTGCTGCAGCGCTTCGAAGCTGTGGTCGGTGTACTTGTGGCTGTACTCCACGCGGATCGGTTCGTCGGCGGCAACGTGGAAGCTGCGGCCATCCAGATGCACATCCTGCGCCCAGCGGCTGACCAGATCGGTTTCGATGCGCAGCCGCGCGATGCTGTAACGGGCACGGTGGCGGAAGCCGTCGAGGTCGAAGTCGCTGCCGATCTCGCGGTTCAGCCGGGTCAGCAGGTTGAGGGTGAATGCGGCAGTGACGCCCTGCGCATCGTTGTAGGCCGCTTCGATCAGCGCCGGGTCCTTGTGCAGGTCGATGCCGACCAGGGCCAGGCCGTCGCGGCCCATGGTCTGGCGCATCGCCCGCAGCAGTGCGACCGCGTCTTCGCCTTCAAAGTTGCCCAACGTGGAACCGGGGAAGAACAGCAGCCGTCGCGCGGGTTCGCGTTCAGGCATGGGCACGGCCACGGGGCGGGTGAAGTCGGCACAGACCGGCAGCATCTCCACCTCGGGCAGCGCCGGTGCCAGATGGTCGATGCTGGACAGCAGCGCGGCCCGCGAGATCTCGATCGGCGTGTAGGCCACAGGGTCGTGCAGTGCGGCCAGCAGCTGCGCGGTCTTGCGTCCGCTGCCGCTGCCCAGCTCCACCACATGCAGGCGTGGTCCAACGGTCCGGGCGATGTCCGGCAGCACACGCGCCAGCAGGGCCAACTCGGTCCGCGTGGGGTAGTACTCGGGAGTCTGGGTGATCTGCTCGAACAGGCGCGAGCCACGCGCATCGTAGAAGTACTTGGACGGCAGCTGCCGGGGCGTGCGCGACAACCCGGCCACCACGTCGGAGAGGATCTGCTGGCGCCCGGGGGTGAGATCGGTCAATGCCTGCAGCGCGTCATGCACGGTGCTCATGTGAGGTCCCTGGCCAGGCGCAGTCCGGAAAACTGCCAGCGCGCCGGCGGCATGAAGAAGTTGCGGTAGCTGGCGCGCACATGGCCGCGGGGCGTGGCGCAGCTGCCACCACGCAGCACCCACTGCCCGCACATGAACTTGCCGTTGTACTCACCGAGGTTGCCGGCGAAGGGGCGGAAGCCCGGGTAGGCGCCATACGCGCTGTGGGTCCATTCCCATACATCGCCGAACAGCTGCCGCATTCCACTGCCCTGCGCTGCCTGCGGGTGCAGCCGGTCGTCATCGGCGAAATGTCCCCGCAGCGGCTGCGACGCGGCAGCGGCTTCCCACTCGTACTCGCTGGGCAGGCGCGCGCCGGCCCAGCGGGCGCAGGCATCGGCCTCGTAGTAGCTGAGGTGGCAGACCGGCGCGTGCGGATCCAGTTCGCGCCAACCGCCCAGGGTGTACTCGCGCTGCAGGGCGTCATCCCAGTACAGCGGATGCCGCCAGTCCTCGGCTTCACGCAATGCCCAGCCTTCACTGAGCCACCAGCGCGGTTCACGGTAGCCGCCGGCGTCGATGAAGGCGCGGTACTCGGCATTGCTGACGGGACGCTCGGCCAATGCATGCGCGGGGAGCAGCACGCGGTGCTCTGGCGCTTCGTTGTCGTAGGCGAACGCGGTGTGCTGCGGCCAGGCTGCGGCGCCGACGGTGACGATGCGCTCGGGTGATTCGACCCAGCCCTGCGCAGTGGCGACGCCGGCGACGGGCCGCAGATCCTCGCGATACGGTGGCTGCAGCGGGTTGCACCAGAACGCATGCTTGATGTCGGTGAGCAGCAGCTCCTGGTGCTGCTGTTCGTGCTGCAGGCCCAACTGCAGGTGCTGCAGCGCCTGCTCATCGAGATCGCCCGCCGCCAACCGCGATTGCACCTGTGCATCGACCTGCTGGCGGTAGTCGCGCACCTGCTGCAGCGAGGGCCGCGACAGCAACCCGCGCTGTGGCCGCGCATGCGCCGGGCCGATGCTCTTGTAGTAGCTGTTGAACAGGTAGTCCCAGGCCGGGTCATGCGCTGGCACGGTGGCGAAACCCGCCAGCACGAAGCGTTCGAAGAACCAGGTGGTGTGGGCCAGGTGCCATTTGCTCGGGCTGGCGTCAGCCATGCTCTGCAGCATGGCGTCCTCGGCACTGAGCGGCGCGGCCAGCTGCAGGCTGCGCGTCCGTACATGGGCGAACTGGCGGGCGAGATCGTGCTGCGGGGCAGCGACGGCGGCGGGTACGCTGTCCATGTGGGCAGCATCGGCGCAGGGCGGTGAGTGCGATGTCATGGTTCGGCGTCACTTTGTTCACATGGATGGGCCCCCGCATTCAAGATGCAGGCACGCACGCCGCTAACGGCAGTGCTGCGGCCGCGTCGTCACCGCGCTGGAAATCCTGCTTGCCCCTGCATCCGCTCCGCCAGCCTGCGCATTACCTGTTCGTGCTGCCCGCCGTGCTGGTTGCCGTGGTGGTGTGGACCGCATTGGATACCGCGGACGTGGCCAGCCCGGCGCAGCGCGTCCTGCCGTGGCTGCTGGCCTGCCTCGGTGCGGGTCTGGCCCTGCTCTACCACCAGGTGCGCACGCTGTGCCTGCTGCTGGTCGTGGCGGTGATGTTCGCGCTGCTGCACCAGGACGTCGCTGGCTACCTGCGCAGTGGCCATGTCGCCGCGCTGACGCCGCTGCGCTTCCATGCCATCTCGGCCTGGTTGCCGCTGTTGTTCGCCGGGCTGGCGTTGTGGCCGGAGCGCGGGCGCCGACGCCAGGACCTGCTGCTGCGCGGCATTGCCAGCGGCACCGCGTTGATGATCTTCCTGCTGTTGGCCGCGCAGCAGCCGCGTGGCATGCACGATCTGCTGTCGAACCGCCACTGGGCGTGGATCCCGGCCGATTGGAATGCGCTCGCGCAGTTGCCGGCAGTGCTGTTGCTGCTGGCCACCGCTGCGCTGGGCTGGCAGGCGTGGCGGCACCCGCGCCCACTGCATACGGCGATGCTGCTGGCCCTGCTGTGCCTGTGGTGGATGCTGCCACGGGTGTTCCTGCACCCGGTGCTGCTGCCGGCGCTGAGCAGTGCCGCCCTGCTGCTGATGCTGGGTGCGATGCTGCAGGAGTCCTTCCACATGGCCTTCCGCGATGAGCTGACCGGCCTGCCCGGACGCCGGGCATTCAACGAGACCCTGCAGCGGGCACGCGGCACCTACAGCATCGCGATGGTGGACGTGGACCACTTCAAATCGTTCAACGATACCCACGGCCATGACACCGGCGACGATGTGCTGCGCCTGGTGGCCTCGCGCCTGGCGAAGGTTGGCGACGGTGGTCGAGCGTTCCGCTATGGCGGTGAGGAGTTCGCGGTGGTGTTCCTGGACCGCCCGGCGGCGGCCTGCATGGATACCGTGGAGGCGCTGCGGCAGAGCATCGAGGAGACCCGCATGCAGCTGCGCGACCGCAGCACCCGCAGCCGCGATGACGAAGCCGGCCGCCAGCAGCGCGGACGCGGTGGCAGCGGCCAGGTGGTACAGGTGACGGTGAGCATCGGCCTGGCCGACAGCCATGTGGATCCGCGCCCGATGGCGGTGGTCAAGGCCGCCGACCAGGCGCTGTACGTCGCCAAGGACGGGGGTCGCAACCAGGTGCACGCGCATGCCGGCCAGCGCGTGCTGGCCATGCGTGGCGGCTGAGGCTCAGACCGCGTCGAGGTAGTACCAGCGGCCGTCGATGCGCTGGAAGCGGCTGTGTTCGGTCATCTTGACCGCACTGCCGCCGCCGACGCGATAGCGCGCGGTGAAGCGGACGTCGGCGCTGTCGGTACCGGTGACGGTGTGCTCGTGTACGGTCAGGCCCAGCCAATGGGTACGCTGGCCGGGCGCATCATCCAGCGACAACTCGGCCGGACGCGTGTCCGGATGCCAGCTCTGGCGCAGGTAGTCGGCCAGACCGCGCACGTAGGCGCTGTAACGCGAACGCATCAGGCGCTCGGCATCGGGCGCGGCCTCACCGGCATGGAAACGGCCGCAGCAGGCAGCATAGTCGGCGGGCAGGCCACAGGGACAGGGATCGGCGGGTTTTCGGCTCATGCCGGCATTGTCGCCGGGTTGCGCGGATTGATCCACGCGCGGCACGGGCCAGCTGAAGCAGGACAGGCGTATGCTGTCGCGCCCCCACCTTGATTGATCGCCGTGCTGGAACTGGTTCCCCCTGAGTTGTGGTGGCTGGTGGTGATCGCCTTCATCGCCGGTCTTGTGGATGCCGCCGTGGGTGGCGGTGGCCTGGTGCAGCTGCCCGGCCTGTTCACGGTGCTGCCGCAGCAGACGCCGGCGATGCTGTTTGGTACCAACAAGTTCAGTTCGATGTTCGGCACCGGTGCGGCTGCCTGGCGCTATGCGCGCAACGTGCGCTTCCCGTGGAAGCCGGTGCTGTTCGCGGCCGGCACCGCCTTCGTCTTCTCCTTCGCCGGGGCCACTGCGGTGAGCCTGCTGCCCAAGGACGCGGTGCGCCCACTGGTGCTGGTGCTGCTGATCGCGATGCTGGCCTACACGTTGTGGAAAAAGGACTTCGGCGCGCTGCACCGGCCGCAGGAGATCGGCCGCCGCGAGCTGGTGATCGCGCTGGCGATCGGTGCAGCGATCGGCTTCTACGATGGCTTCTTCGGGCCGGGCACCGGCAGCTTCCTGATCTTCCTGTTCGTGCGCTTCTTCGGCTTGGATTTCCTGCGCGCCTCGGCGGCGTCGAAGGTGGTGAACCTGGCGACGAATGTTGCAGCGATCTCGTTCTTCGTGCCGACCGGCAACATCCTGTGGCTGTTCGCGCTGCCGATGGCGGCGGCCAACATCATCGGTTCGGTGGTGGGCACGCGGTTGGCGCTGAAGGGCGGCACGCCGTTCATCCGCAAGCTGTTCGTGGGGCTGGTGGTGGTGCTGATCGCGCGGATGGCGTGGGATACGTTCCGCGGAGCATGAACGAGCGTCATGATCCGGTAGGTGCCAACCTTGGTTGGCACACGGTTTCCGATCGCGAAGAGCAGCCGAGCATGGCTCGGCTCTACAGGTCGCTGGACCGAGGCGGTCAGGCCTCGGCTTCTTCCGGTTCGTTGGCCTGCTGGCGGCTGCGCTCGGGCAGCTTCAGGCGCTTGCCTTCTTCGTCGTACTCGATCAGCAGCACGCCGGAGTCGTGGCGGCCGCTGATTTCGACGAAGCAGGCGCCACCGATGAACGGCTCCAGCGTCATCACCGACTTCAGCGGGGTGGCGACCACCATCTGGAAGCCGAAGTTGTCGAAGATGTTCATCGCCAGTGCGGTGAACTCGTTGTCGGCCTTGTCGAAGGCTTCGTCGAGCACGACGGCGGCGTAGCTGGGCAGCTGGCTGTCGGCACCGCCGAGCTGGTAGCGCAGTGCCGCAGCCAGGCAGGTAGTGGCCAGCTTCTGGCGCTGGCCGCCGGACTTGCCGGCACCGCTGCGGTAGATCTCGACCTGCTGGCGCGTTTCCGCATCCAGCTCGACGCCGATGAACTCCACGTGCATGCGCACGTCCAGCACCAGCTCGCGCCAGCGCTTGTCCTCACCTTCCTGCGAACCGAGGCGGTTGACCAGCTGGCGCAGCACGGTGAACTGCGATTCGGCCAGCTCGCGCTGCTCGGTCTGCTGCTGCGACAGCACCTCGCGCAGCTGCAGGTGGAACTCGCCGACTTCCGGCAGGCGGCGGTCGCTCAGTTCGATGGTCAGCAGCGTGCCACGGTTGAACGGCACCTGTTCCAGGCTGGCGTTCACTTCGTCCAGGCGCTGGCCGATCGACTTGCGGGCCTCGGCGCTGTGGCGCTGCAGGGCCAGCAGGTTGTTCTTGCTCTGGTTCTGCAGCAGGTCGAAGAAGCGCTCTTCGTGCTGCGGCAGGCCATCGCGTTCCAGGCGCTCGAGGCGGGCGAGGAAGTCCTCGGCCGAGGCCACCGAAACGGTGAAGTCGCCCGATTCCTCCGGCCATTGCTGGATGAAGCGACGGAAGCAGCCGATCAGCTGGTTCTCGATGCGGTTGAGGTCCTGCTGCGAGGACGACAGCTGCTCGTTCAGCGCGTTGCTGACCTGGCGCATGTGCGCTTCCAGCGTTTCCAGGCTGAGCGGGCCCTGCTCCTGCAGGCGCTCGGCCAGCCCGGCTTCCTGCTCCTGGGCCAGGCTCGGCAGCACCAGCGCACGGCTCTGCTGGCGGGCGCGGTCGAGGCGATCACGTTCCTTGACCAGCTGGCCACGCTCGACACGGACGTCTTCATAGGTGCGGCGGGATTGTTCGATGTCGGCGCGCACGGCGTCGATCTGCTTGGCCAGCTTGGCGAGGTCGGCGTTGCCTTCACGCAGGTCGCGCAGGGTCGCTTCGATATCGCTCAGGCGCTGCTGCGGGGCAGCGATGTCGATCTCGTTCCAGCTGATGCTGACCAGCTCGTGGCAGGCCAGGCGGCGCTCATTGTCGCGGTCGCGCTGGCCGCGCAGGCGTGCGATGTCGGTCTCGCAGCTGGCGATGCGCTTGGCCAGTTCCTGTGCTTCGCGCTCGAAGGCGCCCACCTTGTCGTGGTTGTTGAAGCCCAGGATCCAGCGACGACGGTCGCCCACCGCACTGCGGTCGTCCTTCTCGAAGCGGTCGCCCGGATGCTTGACCTGGCCTTCTCGGGTGATGCCGCGGTCGACGTTGCGCAGCTGCTTGGCATCCACGCACTCGTAGTCGAAGCGCTTGCCGAGCTCGCGGCGCAACCAGCTTTCGAACACGTGCTCGCGCAGTTCCAGCTTGTGCAGCAGCGACTTCGCCGACGGCTCGCGCGCGAACGCATCATCGTTGCGGCGCACGCGGTAGTAGGTGAAGCGCATGCCCAGATGGGTACGGTTCACCCACTCGGCGACGTCATTGTAGTGCTTGTCATCGACCAGCAGCGACAGCGCGAATCCGCCCAGCACGCGCTCGATGGCGCCCTGCCAGCCCTGCTCTTCCGAGCGGACCTGGATCAGCTCGCCGACGAAGGGCAGCGCCGCTTCGGCGATGCCGGTTTCCTCGGCCAGGCGCGCACGCAGCTTCTGCATCGGCGCCGGGATGTTCGAGGGGGTGCGCTGCATCGCTTCGAGTTCGCTGCGCACTTCACCGAAGCGGCGCTCGTCGTCGCGCTTGCCGCCGAGGCGATCGCTGATCGCATCGTCCAGTGCCGCCGAGGCACGCTGGCGGTCCTGCAGTTCGTTCTGCGCGCGCTCGACCAGCTCGGCGAAGCCATGGGCATCGTCGGGCAGTTCGGCCTGCAGCTGCTGCGCCGCTTCCTGGGCCTGGTCACGCTTGGCCTTGCGGCGGTCGCGCTCGGCTTCGGCGCGGCCCTGCTCGCGTTCCAGTTCCTCGATGCGTTCGCCGCCCTGCTGGCGGCGCTGCAGTTCCAGTTCGGCCAGGCGCTCGGTGTGGTTGTCCAGCGCGGCGCGGCGCTGGGCCTCTTCGCCGAGCAGGCCACGGTCACGCACGTCCATCTCGCGCAGGCGCGCTTCGATCAGCGCCTGGCGGCGGCTTTCGCGGAAGCTGTCGACGCCGAGCTTCAGTGCTTCGTCGTCGCCACGCTGGCGGTGCATTTCCTTCAGGTCGTTGTAGTAGGCGCGTGCCGGCAGCAGGGTTTCCACCTGGCGGCGCGCGGTGACCACGGCCTGGTGCGCGCCATCGAGCTCGGCGAAGTCGCTGACCAGGCGCTCGGCGGCGTCGAAGGTCTTCGGCGTGTCGAGCATGAAGTCGCGCAGGAAGACGTTGAGGTCGCCCAGGTTCTTCGCCGACTGCGTCTTGTGCAGCAGGCGCAGCGCCATTTCGTTGTCGATGCCGAGCAGGTCGCGGAAGCGCTCGGCATAGCCGGAGAAGGTGTCGAAGTGGTGCAGGTCGGACAGCTTCTGCTTGAGCTTGCGCAGGTCCAGGTCGAAGCCGCCGAGATCCTTGGCGATGTCGAACGGGCGCTCGGCAATCATGTAGTGCTTGCGCACGTCGCCGGCCGAGGTGCCATTGCCGGAGATCCACAGCAGGCGCACCAGGCTGACCACGCGGCCATCGCCGGCGCGGTATTCCAGCACCAGTGCGGTCCAGGTCGCGCCCTTGCGCAGGTACTGGGTGGCGATTTCGCCGGTGCCGCTGTCCTGCTGGTCGGCCCAGGCGCCACGCACGTAGGACACCAGGTTGCGGTCGCGGCCACTGCGCTCGGCTTCACGCGCGGCCGCATTGAAGTCGACGATGGCCGGCGGCGTCAGCAGCGCGGACATGGCATCGAGCAGGGTCGACTTGCCCGAGCCGGAACGGCCGACGAACAGGAAGCCGCGCTCGGCGATCGGTACTTCGGTCAGGCCGTTGAAGGTGCCCCAGTTGTGCACCTGCAGGCGGCGCATGCGGAACTGCTGCAGGCGCGGGTCCGGCAGGCCTTCGTTGAACAGGGCGGGAGTGTGCTTGGAGATAGCCATGCGATGGTCGGGTCTCTCAGGCCTCGGCGGCCGGGGTTTCGCGCAGCTGGCGGTACACCGCCGAAAGCTGGGACACGTCTTCGGCGGAGAACAGCAGCTTCAGCGCCGGCGAGACTTCGTGGCGGTCTTCCTGGCCGCTGAGGCGGGTCAGGATGTGGTTGTCCTTCATCTTCTGCACCGCCGAAGCGACGCGGCGGTTGAAGCCGGCGCGGTCGGTGGACAGGTTCTTTTCGTAGATGGCCAGCGCTTCGGCCATCTCGGCGTCGGCGACCACCGCGCGGTTGCCGCGCGCATCGGCCTCGGCCAGCTGCTGGCGCAGATATAGCAGCAGCACCGAATCGATGAAGGTCAGCGGCGAGGTGCGCAGCAGTACCGGCGCATCAACGTCTTCGGTATCGGCCTGGCGGGTGAACGCCACGCCGCTGTCGCGGTCGAGCACCAGTTCCAGGAACAGGTCCGCCAGCGACGAGCGGATGGCCGCCTCGCTGCGGATAAGTGCCGGCCACAGCTTGGCGTGGCGCAGCTGGTCGATGCTGGGGCCGATCAGCAGCTGGCACAGCGCGCGGCGCGCATCCAGCGGCAGGCGCCCGGTATCGCCGAGGTAGTACACGTCGTTGCCACGGCGGGGCTGCGCCACGGCCGCCACCGGTTCGGCTTCGTAGGCGTCTTCCGCCACGTCGGCCTGCGGTGCGTCGATGGGATCTTCATGCCAGCTCATGGCGTCTCTCCTGGGTGAACCAAACCAGCGGGATGCGGGCGCGACGGATCTGGCCGTCGCCACCACGCCATTCGGCAAGCTCCTGCTCGCCGGCGACCACGTTGCCGAAGCGCGTGCCCAGCGACAGATAGCCGATGACGCTGCCAAGACCCTGCGGCGCCTCGCGCTGCGACAGGGCCTGGGCGATGCTGAGCCGCGGCTGTGCATCGAGCAGGTCGTGCAGGTCGCGGCGCAGGGTGCGGAAGTCGATTTCGGACGAAGCGACCAGATCGCCGACACTCTCCAGGCTGATCGCGGCCGCGTCGTTGTACTCGACGTTGCCATCGACCTGGGCACTGCGTGGATCATGCAGCTTCCACTGCGACCACGAACGCAGGCGGCTGGTGGTCAGCTGCAGGTCACGGCCGATGCCGCGCTGTGCGGGGAACTCGTCGCGCAGCGCCAGCGCTTCGGACTGCGCCTGCTTCAGCAGCTGGTTGAGGCGGCGCTGTTCCAGGTAGCCACGGCTCTGCACGAAGCCGCGCAGGCTGCGCGCGAAGTTCTGCAGCACATCGTGTACCTGGCCACCGCGCTCGAGCATGGTGCTGGTGAAGCCACGCAGGAAGTTGCGTTCGTTGCGGTCCAGGCGGCGCGCAAAGCCACGCGCCAGCACCGCTTCCAGCGCAGCATCGAGCTGGGCGCTCTGTTCGGCGTCGTTGAGCAGGCGCCAGAACGCCTGGAAGCTGCGGCCGGCATCGCTCTCGCCGATCACGTCCACGCCTTCGAACAACTGCGACAGCACGTCGCCACGCTCGCCCTCGTCGTCGATGATGCGCTCGCGGAAATCGCGGTTGAGCTGCTCGAAGTCGTCGCGCACGCGGCGGAAGTCCTCGGTCAGCTCGTCGGCCAGGCCGATGATCTGGCGCGCACGTTCCAGCGCGCGCTTGCCATCCAGCGCGATCACGCGGCCAGCGCCGACGCGGGCGATCTCGGCGTCGATGCGGTCGCGCTCGTCGCGCAACGCCGACAGGCGCGCGTCCGGATCGGATTCGGTCTGCGCGGCCAGCTGCGAGAGCTGTTCGATGACCAGCGCCAGGCGGCTTTCGGTGGCAGCCACGCGGGCCTGCTCCAGGCCATCGGCGAAGCGGATCGCCTGCAGCGCTGCGGTCGACAGCTCGTACTGCTCCTGATCGGCACCTTCGGGCAGGCGGCGTTCCAGCCAGCCCTGGGCCAGCCAGTGCGCGATGTAGGCCTGCGCGGTACGCGGCAGGTCGCGCGACAGTTCGTCGCCGTTGAGCTGGTCCAGCGCACGTTGCAGGCGCTCGTTGAGCACCGACGACGACAGCGTGCGCTCGCCGTCCATCAGCAGCCCCTGCAGCAGGCCGATGATTTCCGGAGCGTGGTCGGCGGCGAGCAGCTTCCACTGGGGCTGTTCGCGCAGATGGCGGTAACGGGAGATGCGTTCGCGATGCTTCATGCAGCGAAAGGAGTCATGAGGGCTGGCGGGGACGAGCAGCCGCGCACGGCGGCCGTGCGGGCAGCCGTGGGCATGCCGGCCACCAGGGGCCGGCGGGGTGCGGGCAAGCGGCTCAGCGCTTGCCGCCCACTTCGATGAAGCGCAGGAACTCGGCGCGGGTCCGCGCGTCGTCGCGGAAGCTGCCCAGCATCTTCGAGGTGACCATGCTGACGCCGCGCTTGTGGATGCCGCGGGTGGTCATGCACTCGTGGGCGCCTTCGACGACCACGCCGACACCGATCGGCTGCAGCACATCCTGGATGCACTGGGCGATCTGCGCGGTCATCTTCTCCTGCACCTGGAAACGGCGGGCGTAGGCTTCGACGACACGGGCCAGCTTGCTGATGCCCACCACCTTGCCGGCCGGCAGGTAGCCGACGTGCACGCGGCCGATGATCGGCGCCATGTGGTGCTCGCAGTGGCTTTCGTATTCGATGTCGCGCAGGACGATCAGTTCGTCATAGCCGGCCACTTCCTCGAAGGTCCGCTCCATGTAGGCGCGCGGGTCGTCGCGGTAACCGCTGAACCAGTCGCCATAGGCTTCGGCGACACGGCGGGGGGTATCCAGCAGGCCTTCACGGGACGGGTCCTCACCGGCCCAGCGCAGCAGGGTGCGCACGGCATCCTCGGCCTGGTCCTGGGTCACGTCGCCCTGCGGGGCGGCCTTTTCGTTGTTCTTGCTCATTGCGTACAGCGTCCCGAACGGGGGGCGAGCATCGTACCCGACCGGGGGGTGGGTCGTCCTGTTGGGACGGTTCATCGGGGGGTCGTTGTTGGCACGTCGTTGCTATCGCTTTGGAGGGGGACAGGGGACTGCGCAGGACACGCCGTGAACCCATCCCTGGGGGCTCGATGGCGCCATCCATGGCGCCAACGGTCCTGCGCAGTCCCCTGTCCCCCTCCTTGACGGTTTCCTGCGGGCGCGGCCGGACCACCCGAAAGCGGGGTCAAAAGCAGGGGTTCATGGCTTCGGAAGCAGCGCGCCGCTGCTGTGGTGTCTTCTGCTTTGGTGGGTGCGGACCGTTGGTCCGCACTGCTTCTGCTTCTGCCTTTAAAGAGCCAGCCCACCGCGCCCGCGGGGTTATGGGCGGGCAGCGGGGGCCGGGCGGGGCAGGACCGTCCGCGGCATGGGCCCGAGGCATGCCTCGGGCGGGTTGGGCAGGACGCCCAACGCCGGTCTTGCCGTGTGCGCAGGACGCGCACACGAGCAAGCCGCGGCCGAGCCCCCAAGGGTGAGGGCGCTTGCTTGCGAGGCATGCCTCGCAAGCGCCCGAACGCACAGCCGCCAGCGGCTGAGCCGGACCCCGGAGGGGGGTTCACGGCGTGTCCTGCACCGTCCGGCCCCCGCTGCCCCACCCGACACCAGGCAGGCGCAACGCTTTCCTCACTACACCCGCCCATTCATAAAAACCCATTGATAGGAATGAAATTAGTAGTATCCTATCTATATCTTATGGACCGACCCCTCGACGAGCGCACCGTGCTGCAGATGCAGCTCAGCTCCGGCCTGCTGTACGCAGGGCGGCAGTGGCAGCGCCTGGCCGACAGCCGGCTCGGCAGCTACGGCATCTCCACCGCCTGCACCATGCCCCTGCTGATGATCGGCCGCTCCGGCGGTGGCATCCGCCAGGTGGCGCTGGCCCAGCAGCTGGGCATGGAAGGGCCTTCCCTGGTCCGCCTGCTGGACAAGCTGTGCGCCAGCGACCTGGTCCGCCGCGAGAGCGACGCCAGCGACCGCCGCGCCAACCTGCTGTGGCTGACCGACGCGGGACACGCGCTGGTCAGCGAGCTGGAAGACCAGTTGATCGGCCTGCGCCAGGACGTGTTCGGCGAGCTTTCCATGGATGAACTGCACGCCGTGCTGAAGGCATGGCGCCTGCTGGCCGAGGCCGCCGACCGCATCACGTAAGACCGCTGCCCCCGAATACCGCCGCTGCCGTGCACACGCCAGCGGCTTTTGCCCGTTGCTGTTGTTTCGTTGTTCCTCCCCTCCCCCACCTCGCCCCCGCCCCTACCGATGCCCGGTGAATTCAGTCTCCACGGAGTGTTCGTCCCGACCCTGCTCGGGTTGATGTTGTTGGCCTATCTGGTCAACAGCGGCCTGCACGCGCTGCTGCAGCGTGCCGGCGCCTATCGCCATGTATGGCACCCGGCGCTGTTCAACCTGGCCCTGTACGGGATCGTGCTTGGCCTGCTGTTCCACCTCCTGCGTTGGATGCAATCGTGAACAAGATCGTGAAGAAGACCCTGCCGGTGCTGCTCACCAGCGCAGCCGTGATCGTCGCCCTGCTGGTGCTGCGCCAGCTGTGGGTCTATTACATGGATGAGCCGTGGACCCGCGATGCCCATGTCGGCGCCGACGTGGTGCAGGTGGCGCCGGACGTATCCGGGCTTGTGGAAACGGTGCAGGTGGCCGACAACCAGGCGGTGAAGAAGGGTGACCTGCTGTTCGTGGTCGACCGTGCCCGTTACCGCATCGCGCTGGAGCAGGCCAAGGCCAGCCTGGGCGAGCGCCAGGCCTCGGTGGCACAGCTGCGCCGCGAGATCGGCCGTGACCGCAGCCTGCAGGACCTGGTCGCCGCCGAGGACGCCGAAGTGCGCCGCGCCAAGCTGCAGGCCGCACAGGCCGCGCTGGCCACCGCGCAGGCCGCGGTCGACCTGGCCGAGCTCAACCTGGGCCGCACCGAGGTGCGCGCACCGGCCGATGGCCGCGTCAACGACCGCACCATGCGCGTGGGCGACTACGTGGTGGCCGGCAAGCCGGTGCTGGCGCTGCTGGATACCGGCTCGTTCCGCATCGATGGCTACTTCGAGGAAACCCGACTGCGTGGCGTGGCGCCGGGGCAGCGTGTGGACATCCGCCTGATGGGTGAATCGACCCCGCTGCGCGGCCATGTCGAGAGCATCGCCGCCGGCATCGAGGACCGCTACCGCAGCAATGGCAGCACCCTGCTGCCGAACGTGACTCCGGCCTTCGACTGGGTGCGGCTGGCGCAGCGCATCCCGGTGCGCATCGCCATCGACGAGGTGCCCAAGGGTGTGGAACTGATCGCCGGCCGCACCGCCACGGTGACCGTGGACACCGGCCGCCATCCGCACAACGACAAGGCCGGCACCGCGCCGACACAGGCGGGCCTGTGAACGCCGCCCTGCCCCGTCTCGGCCTGATCGTCGCGCTGGCCAGCCTGGCCGCGTGCAGGACCGTCGGCCCGGACTATGCATTGCCGGAAGGCTCGGCGTTCAAGCGCCCGCAGGCCAATGCGGCCTTCATCGATACGCAGAACCCGCAGATCGCCGCCAACCAGGCGCTGCCCGACCGCTGGTGGTCGCTGTACAACGACCCGGTGCTGGATGGGCTGATCACCCAGGCGCTGCGGGACAACGTGGAACTGAAGGCCGCCGATGCGCACCTGCGTCGTGCGGCGGCGGTGTACGAGCAGGCACTGGACGCTGGCGGCTTCGAGTATGAGGCCGAGGCCGGGGTCAGCCGCGCGCAGCTGTCGGCCGAATCGTTCCTGCAGGAACACGAGCTGCCGGTGATCAACCTGGCCGATGGCAAGTTCGCGGTCAGCTACCAGTTCGACCTGTTCGGCAAGCTCAAGCGCGGCGCCGAAGCGGCGCGTGCCGACGAGCAGTCGGTCGCCGCAGCGCGCGATCTGGCCCAGGTCAGCGTGGTCGCCCAGGTGGCCGACAGCTACCTGGAAATCTGCCATGCCAACCACGAACTGCACGTGGCCGAGCATTCGCTGCAGCTGCAGCAGCGCAGCCGCACGGTCACCGAGCGCCTGATCGCGGCCGGCCGCGGCACACCACCGGAGCTGGCCCGCGCCAATGCCCAGGTGGCGCTGCTGGAAGCTGCATTGCCGCCGCTGCAGGCGCAGCGTTCGGCGGCCGCCTATTCGCTGGCCGCCCTGCTCGGGCAGACCCCGGGCCAGCTGCCGGCCGGTGTGATCGACTGCGCGCACGCCCCCGCCCTGGCGCAGCCGCTGCCGGTCGGTGATGGCCGTGCGCTGCTGCAGCGTCGCCCGGACGTGCGCCAGGCCGAACGCAAGCTGGCCTCGGCCACGGCACGGATTGGTGTCGCCACCGCCGAGCTGTACCCCGACATCCGCCTGGGTGCCTCGCTCGGTGCCGCCGGCCTGCTGGAGGACTTCGGCACGCCGATGACCCAGCAGTGGTCGATCGGCCCGCTGATCTCGTGGACGTTGCCGTCGTCCGGCACCCACGCACGCATCCACGCCGCCGAAGCCGGTGCCGATGCGGCCCTGGCCGAGTTCGACCACACCGTGCTGCAGGCGCTGCGCGAGACCCAGACCGCGTTGGACCGCTATGCGCAGGACCTGCGCCGGCTACAGTCGCTGCGCATCGCGCAGGAGCAGGCCGCACTGGCCGCCGAGCAGAACCGCCGGCTGTACCAGGGCGGCCGCACGCCGTACCTGTCCAGCCTGGATGCCGACCGCAGCCTGGCGACCAGCGACGCCACCCTGGCGGCCGCCGAGGCGCAGGTCTCGCGCGACCAGATCCACCTGTTCCTGGTGCTGGGCGGCGGCTGGCAGGCCAGCGCCGCCGCGCCCAACGCCTCGACCGCAGCGAAGTAAGCCATGAACGCGCTGACCGACCGCCAGGCCTGGCTGTTCTCGATCAAGACCTACCTGGCCGCGGTGGCCGCGCTGTACATCGCCATGGCCGGCAACCTGTCGCGCCCGTACTGGGCGATGGGCACGGTGTACATCGTCAGCCAGCCGCTGCTGGGCCCAACCCGGGCCAAGGGCGTGTACCGCATCGTCGGCACCCTGGTGGCCGGCCTGGCCACCCTGCTGGTGCTGCCGGCGCTGGTGGAAACGCCGCTGGTGCTGAGCGCGGCGATGTCGATCTGGCTGGCCGGCTGCCTGTTCATGGCCCTGCTCAACCGCGGGCCGCGTGGCTATGCATTCCTGCTGGCCGGCTACACCACGGCCTTCATCGGCTTCCCGGCCGTGACCTCGCCGGAAACCATCTTCGACACGGTGGTGGCACGCAGCGAGGAGATCATCCTCGGCACGGTGGTGGCGGTGCTGTTCGCCTCGCTGCTGTTCCCGGCCTCGGTACGCCCGATGCTGCGCGCGCGCATCGGCAACTGGATGGAGGACGCCGCGCAGTGGTGCCGGCAGATCCTTGAACGTGGCCGCGCGCATGCGCCGCGCAACCGGCTGGCCGCCGACCTGGTGCAGTTCGAGGCGCTGATCGAGTTCCTGCGCCGCGATGATCCACGCCATGCCGGTTCGGCGGTGTCGATGGAGCGCCTGCGCGAGCGCATGCTGCTGCTGTTGCCGGTGCTGTCGTCGATTGCCGACCGCCTGAGCGCGTTGCGCAGCGATGGCCAGGCCCTGCCGGAAGGGCTGCCGGCACTGGTCGATGACATCCACGACTGGCTGGACGGGCCGACCAACGCCAGCGAGTACGCCCGCCTGCGCGCGCGCATCAGCGCACTGAAGCCGCAGGTGGACCGCGACCTGCAGCACCTGCAGCTGGCCAGCCTGCTGCTGCGCCTGGAGGAACTGGTGGACCTGTGGCAGGACTGCCGCACGCTGCAGCACGCGATCGACCACGGCACCGCGCCGCTGGACCGCGCGCACTACCGCATCCGCACCGAACGCGTGGCCGCCGACAAGCACGTCGACTACGGCATGGCGCTGTTCTCCGCGCTCAGTGCCGGCGTGGCGCTGATGAGCTACTGCGTGCTGTGGATCGCGCTGGGTTGGGAAGGTGGTGGCAACGGCGCGATGATGGCCGCGGTGACCGCCGCGTTCTTCGCCGCGCAGGACGACCCGGCACCGAGCATGGTGTCGTTCCTGGTGTGGGCGATGGTCGCCTCGGTGGTGGCCGGTGTGTATCTGTTCGGTGTGTTCCCGGCGGTGCACGACTTCGGCCTGCTGGGGCTGGTGCTGGCAGTGGTGTTCCTGCCGCTGGGCTTGATGCTGCACCATCCGAAGAGCGCGCTGTTCGCGCTGCCGCTGACGGTGAACCTGGCCGCGCTGCTGAGCTTGCAGAACACCTACAGCGCCAACATCCAGACCTTCCTCAACTCGTCGATCGCGATGTTCATCGGCATTGGCTTTGCGGTGGTGATGACCCGCCTGTTCCGTTCGGTGGGTGCCGAGTGGACCGCACGCCGCCTGGTGCGGCAGGGCTGGACCACGCTGGCCGAAGCCGCCGAAGGCCGTGGCCAACAGGACCGGCAGCGCTTCGCCGCACGCATGCTCGACCTGCTGGGCCTGCTCGCACCGCGCCTGGCAGCGACGCCCGAGGGCAGCGACATCGCCTCGGTGGACATGCTCAACGAGGCGCGCATCGGCCTGAACATCCTGCAGCTGCGTCGCGCACGGCTGGAACTGCCCGAACGCAGCCGCGAAGCAGTCGAGCACATCCTGGAAGAGATCGCCGTGCACTACCGTCGGCAGATCGCTGCGCGCAAACCGATTGTGGCGGCCGAAGCGCTGCGCGAGCGGCTGGATACCTCGCTGGGCCGGGTCGGCAGCGTGGCCGCCTGCAAGGCCCGCGATGAAGCCCTGATGGGCCTGATCGGCCTGCGCTTCGCGCTGTTCCCGGAGGCGAAGGCATTGGCGCCGGGGCTGGCGATGCGCACAGCGACGCAGCCGTAGCGCGCTACCCTGTGCGTCCACAGACTCCGCGCAGGGGTCGGATCCTTCGCCCCCGGCGAAGGCTCTGACCCCCGCTCAGCACAGGAAGCTCCAATGAGTTACGACATGATGGTGTTCGAGGCCAGCGCCGCCCCGCGCGAGGCGGCGGCCTTCATCGCCTGGTTCGAGAAGCAGACACAGTGGAACGAGCGCCACGAGTACGACGACCCGGCAGTCAGCAGCCCGGCGCTGCAGGCGTGGTTCGCGGAGATGGCGCAGGAGTTCCCGCCGATGAACGGGCCGTTGAGCAATGACGACGATGATCGTGCCGAGGTGACCGAGTACAGCATCGGTAGTCAGGTGATCTACGGTGCATTCGCCTATTCGGTGGCCGAGCGCGCGCACGGGCGGGTGCAGGACCTGGCCGAGAAGCACGGCGTGGGCTTCTTCGATGTGAGTGCTGATGAAGCGGCCATCGTGTTCCCCGATGGGCTGGTACTGATCGCGTAATGACGTAGGGTCGTATCCCTCCCGGAGGGAGGGCTCTGACCCGGAGCATGCGTGCCTCGGCGACGAGGGTCAGAGCCCGCTCCCGTTGGGAACGGGATCCGACCCCGTTTCAGAACAACGTGCCCTGCACCGTGGGCTGTTCAATGCGCGCCGGTGCTTCGGCCACTGCCTCCGCACCCAGCCGCCAGGCCAGACCACCCAAGCGGCTGGCATGGCGCTTCAATGCGGCCTGCAGCACGTCGGCGCTGCCCGCCACATGCAGCACCTGGCGGGCGCGGGTCAGGCCGGTGTAGACCAGTTCGCGCGACAGCACGCGGCTGTCCTGGCGCGGCAGCTGCAACCACACTTCATCGAACTCCGAGCCCTGTGCCTTGTGCACGGTCATCGCGAAGGCGCTTTCGTGCGCGGGCAGTGCCGCCGGGTGGAAGGCGCGTGGCTGGTCGACGCTGTCTCCGGGGAACCAGGCCACCATCGCGCCGCTGCCATCGCGCAGGCAGATGCCGATATCGCCGTTGAACAGGCGATGACGGTAGCTGTTCTCGGTGACCAGCAGCAGCCGGCCCTGGAAATAGCCCGGCGCATTGCCGGCCAGCAGCTGTTCAATGCGGCTGTTGAGCCCGCGTGCGCCCTGCGGGCCTTCGCGCAGTGCGGTCAGCACGCGCAGGCGTCCGGCCTGCTGCAGGGCGAGTACCGGATCGGCGGCGTCGGCCAGTGCACGCCAATGGCCCAGCAGGTGCTCGCGCTGGCCACGCAGCGGATCGGCTTCGCCTTCGTGGAAATGCACGCCGGCCAGTTCACCACTGCGCAGCAGCTGCAGCGCGGTGCTGCCGTCGCCCTCGCGCACGGCATGGGCCAGCGGTGCCAGGTCCAGCGCATTGCTCTGCCGGTAGCCGCGCTGCAGCTGTACGCGACGGCCGGCGAAGGCGCGTGGTGCGGCCTGTGGCTGCAAGGTGGCCGGCGCCAGCAGGCCGTGCAGCGCCTGCGCGTCGTCGGCACGGGTGCCGATGCCGTCGCCGCTGGCACGCAGGATCGCGCTGAGCACATCACCGGCCTCGACCGACGGCAGCTGGTCGGGATCGCCGAGCAGGATCAACCGGGTGCCGCTGGCGATCGCATCGACCAGCTTGGCCATCATCGGCAGATCGATCATCGAGGCTTCGTCGACTACGACCACGTCCACCGGCAGCGGATTGTCGGCGTGGTGACGGAAGCGCGGTGAATCAGGAATCACCCCGAGCAGGCGATGCAGGGTGGTGCCGGTACTGGGCAGCGCCGCGCACAGCGCCGGGTCCAGTCCTTGTTCCTGCAGGCGTTGCACAGCCACACGCAGGCTCTCGGCCATGCGCTCGGCGGCGCGCCCGGTGGGCGCGGCCAATGCCACCTCAGGCAGCGGCTGGCCGGCGTGCCCGGCCTGCGCGGCCAGCAGCAGCAACAGGCGCGCGATGGTGGTGGTCTTGCCGGTGCCGGGGCCGCCGGTGACCAGTGCCAGCGGATGGCGCAGGGTCACGCCGGCAGCGCGTGCCTGGTGATCCTCGCTGCCCGATGCCTGCGGGAACAGCTGCGCGAACAACGGTGCCAGCGCCGCCATATCCGGCGCCGGCAGCGGATGCCGGCCGATACGCTGCAGGCCGGCCGCCAGCTGACGCTCGTACTCGCGGTAGCGGCGCAGGTAGAGCAGGCCGTTTTCCAGCACCAGCGGCGCATCCTCGGCGATGGCATCGGCCTGCTCGGGTGTCGCGACCCACGGCGATGCGCGCAACTGTGCCAGCCAGTCCTGTGCGGCAGGCCACTCGGATACGCCTTCCAGCAACCGCTGCGGTTGCGCCGGATCGAACGCAGCATGGCCTTGCGATACCGCCAGCGACGCAAGCGCGGCCGCCAACGCCACGCTCTCGGGCGTGTCGTCGCGCAGCCGCTGCAGGCTGGTCGCCAGTGCATGGTCGAGGGTGCGCAGCAGGCCCTTCTGGTGCAGTTCCTTCAGCAGGCTCATGCACTGGCTCCACGGGCACGCGCGGCCAGTTCGGCCTGGGCCTGTTCGCCACCGGCGAACAACGCATCCAGGGCATCCACCAGCGCCAACGGAAAGCGGTCCACATGCACACCGTTGCCGGCGGCATCCAGGCCGCGGCAGAACAGGTAGCGGATGCCGCCCATGTCGCGCTCGTAGTCGTAGGCCGCACCCAGGCGGAAACGCAGCCAGCGATGCAGGGCCACGGTGTAGATCAGTGCCTGCAGGTCGTACTCGCTGTGGCGCATGGCAATGGCCAGCAGGTCCGGGCTGTAACCGGGCAGGCGGTTGGACTTGTAGTCGAGCACGTACCAGCGCCCGTCGCGCACGTAGGTCAGGTCGATCATGCCGGTCATCAGCCCTTCCAACCGGCGGCGCTGGCCGAAGCCGCGTCGCGTGCTGGAAACACCGTGCGCATGCAGCACCTGCAGCAGCGCCGGCACCGTGGTCGGCTCGATGGCGAAATGGAAGTCGATTTCCGCGCGACGCTCGCCTTCACCCAGGCTGTGCAGCGCGCCGCCTTCGGGTAGCGGCACGGTAAGCGTGTGGCCGACCAGCGGCACCAGTACGGCCACGCCATCGTCCAGATCGACGTCGGCATAGCCTTCGTCGTGCAGTGCCTTGCGCAGCACCTCGGCCTGGCCCTCAGGGGCTTGCAGGCCTGGCTGCCAGTCACCCCATGCGGCGAAGTCGACGTTCTCCATCGCTTCGTGCAGCACGTTGCCGAAGCGACTGCCCATGAAGCGCGGGTCGACAGGTGTGCTGTCTTCGGCCGCCGCAGCGGGTTCCGGCAGTGCCGGTTCCAGCGGCAGTTCCGGGCCCGCGGGTTCATCGGCGGCGGGCGCCGGCAGCTCGGTAGCGGCGGCTTCGATATCACTGTCAGCGCCCGCATCGGCATGCGCCAGCTGGGTGAAGCTGTACACCCACCAGTCGTGCGGGACGCGCCGGGTCAGGGCACGCACCGCCGGAAGGTCACCTTCCACTTCGGCCGCCAGCTGCGGCAGCGCGGCCGCTGTCTCGCTGTCATCGATGTGCACGTCGGCATGCGCGCGCAGCGCCTGCAGGTCGCCCAGCAACGGCGCCAGCCGTGTCCTGCCGAGCCCGGCCAGATCACCCACGGCGATCCACAACGCGTGTTCGGCACGGGTCAGGCCGACATACAGCAGGCGCGCATCCTCGGCGCGCTGCTCGCGCTCACGTTGGCTGCTGGCCGCTTCCCAGGCCTCATCCTTGTCCAGCTTCCAGTGCAGCTGGCGCTGGCCGCCGACGTGCACGGTGCAGTGCGAGGCGGTGTTCGGTGCGCCGCCGTCGATGCCGACGAAGGGCAGGAACACCAGCGGGTACTCCAGGCCCTTGCTCTTGTGCAGGGTGATGATCTGCACGCGGCGCGCATCCGATTCCAGGCGCAGCAGCTGCTGCTCGTCATCCTGGTCGGCGCTGGCCATCTGCCCCTGCAGCCAGTCCAGCAGGCCATGCATGCCCAGCGCCTGCGCCGAGGCTTCCTGCAGGAGTTCACCCAGCTGCAGGTAATTGGTCAGGCGGCGCTCGCCATCGATCAGCGCCAGCAGACGTTCGCCCTGCGCAGCACAGACATCGGCGATCACCGCGAACGGTCCACCGCGCTGCCAACGCTCGCGCCAGTGCAGCAGCTGCGCCTGGAACTCGCGTTGCAGGTCGCCCTCGCGCTCCATCGCGGCGATCGCACTTGCCCGCTGGCCAAGCAGCACGGTGGCCAGCACCGCACGCAAGCGGCCTTCGTCGGCCGGTTGCAGCAGCGCCAGCAGCAGCGCGCGCAGATCACGCGCTTCGCTGGTGGCGAACAGGCTCTGCTTGCCGGCCGCCACGGCGGGAATGCCGACCGCGGCCAGCGCGCGCTGCACCAGCGTCGCCTCGCGATGCGAGCGCACCAGCACCGCGATGTCACCGGGCTGCACCGGGCGCCCACGCAACACGGCATTGCCCGCACGCGCCTCGACCAGGATCTGGTGAATCGCAGCCACGCAGGCCTGGGTCGCGGCCTCACGCGAGGCGTCGGCGCTCATCGCCTTGTCACCGCCACTGCGCAGCACGCGCAGGGTAAGTGCCGTGGCGGCATGGCCGTCGCGCTGGTAGTCCTCGTCGATGCGCACGCCACCGGGCCGCACCGGCTCGAACTGGATGTCGCGCTCGAGGAAGGCGTCTTCGCCACCGTTGTCGTACAGCGCCTGCAACGCGCGCAATACAGCCGGTCGCGAGCGGAAGTTCTGGTCCAGCACCGGCGCCTGCTGCGCCACCTGCTTGGCCTTCAGGTAGGTGTGGATATCACCGCCGCGGAAACCGTAGATCGCCTGCTTGGGGTCGCCGATCAGGAACAGCGCCGGCGCCAGGCCGAGTTCGCGCACCTCCGGCGAATCGCCGAACACGGTGTGGAAGATGCCCCACTGGCGATCGTCGGTGTCCTGGAACTCATCGACCAGCGCGATGCGGTACTGCGCACGCAGTTGCTTGACCAGCATCAGCCGCTGCGGGCCTTCCAGGGCGAGCGCTACGCCATCGATCAGATCGTCGTATGTCTGTACCCGGCGCGCGCGCTTCAGCGCCTGCAGGCGCTGCGTGGCTTCGGCGCGAAGCGTGTGCAGGAAATTCAGCGCGGTACCACGCAACCAGGCATCGCGTTCGGCCAGCAGCGCGACATAGCGCGCCAACGGCGCCTGCAATGGCGACGACGGCGTGCGGTCGGGGAACTTCTTGTTGGTCTTGTCGGCCAGCACCTCCGGCAGCAGCGCCGGCAGGCGCTCGCCGGCCAGCAGCTCGCGCGGGTCGGCGTGCTCGGCCCAGGCCAGCAGCTGGCGGCCCAGAGGGTGCAGCCAGCCCAGCTTGTAGGACACGCCATTGATCCACTTGTTGTCGACGGCATCGCAGAGGTCGATGAAGAACTGCTCGCCATGTTCGCGCACGCTTGCGGACAGTGCCTCGGCCGCGCTCTGCAGCGCCGCGTGTGGATCAGCCAACGTCACCGGCTGTGGCAACGGGTGCAGTGGCGGCGTGCCCAGCAGCGCGCGCAGATCGGCGGCCAGCGCGTCCGGGTTGGACCACAACCAGGTCAGCGGCTCCAATGTGGCCGGGTCATTGGCATGCACCCGCCACAGATCAGCGGCCAGCTCCTCCAGCAGTTCACGATCGCTGGCCAGCAGTTCCGGCGGATCAAAGGTGTGGCCGCTTTCCAGCGCATGCTCGCGCAGCACGCGGGTGCAGAAGCCGTGGATGGTGAAGATGGACGCCAGGTCGATTTCGTCGGCAGCCACCTGCAGGCGGCGCTTCAGTGCAGCGGCGCTCTCGGAGCCGCCCTGCAGATGACGCTGCAGCACGTCGCGGGTCAATCTCGCGTCGGGTGCTTCACCCTCGGCCGGTTCCAGATCGACCAGGCGCGCGGCCAACGCCAGGCGCTCACGGATGCGCTTGCGCAGTTCCTGGGTGGCAGCGTCGGTGAAGGTCACCGCCAGGATCTGGCCGATGCGCAGGCCCTGCTCCACCACCAGGCGGGTGAACAGCGTCGCCAGGGTGAAGGTCTTGCCGGTACCGGCGCTGGCCTCGATCAGGCGGATGCCATCCAGCGGCAGGGCCAGGTAGGGATCGCCCGCCATGCGCTGGGTTTCCTCATCTGCGATGGCGGGGGTCATGCGCTGCCCTCCTGGCTGGTGTCGGCGCCAAGGGCGCGGCCTTCACGCACCGCACTGAAGACCAGCTGGCTGTTGCGCAGCAGGTCGGCATAGCTGGCGTCGGTGGCAAACGGGTCGGCACCGCGCAACAGCAGCTGCCAGGCGTCGCTGCTGGATTCGCCCCAGCGGCGGTCGCTGCCATGCCACTGCTTCCAGCCTTCGCTGCGTTGTTTTTCTGCCGGCGCGTTGTACAGCACCCAGCCGGTGTACGGGGCAAAGCGCAGCGGCTCGCGCAGGCCACGCTGGCGCAGCTGCAGCAATGCACGCAGTGCGGCGCGTGCAGCGGGAGCGCTCAGTGCCGGCAGCACATGCGGGCCGGGACCGGCGTCACCGCCATCGTGGAACTGCACCAGCGGCAGCGCATCGCCGGCGGCGTTGGCCAGCAGCCAGTCCAGGCCCTGGCGGATCACCGCATTGCCATTGAGGGTACCGGCGCGCAGGCGCACCAGGCCCTCGGGATGCCGATCGGCCACGCGGCCATGCAGGCGCACGCCGTCGATGTCCACTTCGTAGCGACGGCTTTCCAGCGGTTCGCCCTGCATCCAGCCCAGCAACGCACTGGCATACGGACGGGTCTTCAACTGCTCCACCTCGAACTGGCGCTCGCCCAATGGGCCCGACGGCAGCAGGCCGCGCGCGCGCAGCCGCGGGTACAACGGCTCGGTATCGCCGCTGAGCGTGGCGCGCACCACCGCCGCCTGCACGCTGCGCTTCTCCGGCCCGCGCGAGGACAGCACCAGCGGTTCCAGGTCATCGACGTCCTCGACATCGTCGGCCAGGCGCAGGCCCAGCGACTGTGCGAGGAACTGCCCGGCCGGGTCGCACAGGAAGCGGCGCAGGGTATCGAGTGCGACGTCGTCTTCCACCGCATCGTCGAGCGGCGGCGGCAAGGGGGCATCGAACCACGGCTGCAGGCCCCCACGCTGGCCGGTGAGGCGACCGGCGGCCGGATGCCATTGGCGGCGATAGCTGAAGCGGCGTGGATCGCCGTCACCGAACGCGGCTGGCGAGAACGGCTGCAGTGCGTGGCGCACGGTGAAGTCGCGGACCGCCGCAGGCGGATCGAGGTGATACGCGGCGGCGGCATCGATCAGTTCACTGACCAGCACCGACGGCTCGCGCACGCTGCCATCGCGCGGATCGGCACCGAGGTAGCTGAGGTAGAACACCTCCTGCGCGGCGGCGAACAGCTGCAGGAACAGGAAACGATCGTCTTCGCGGGTGGAGCGGTCGCCCGGACGGCGGCGCGGCGTGTCCAGCTCGGCGGTGAGCTGGTTGAGACCGGCCGCCGGGTCACGGCGCGGGAAATCACCATCATTGAGACCGAGCACGCAGATCACCCGGAACGGCAGCAGGCGCATCGGCACCATGCGGCCGAAGCTGATGCCACCGGTCAGCAGCGGTGCGCGCGTATCCGCCTCGCCCAGCGCGCCGGCGAAGTGCGCGCGCACCACCTCCGGCGGCACCCCGTCCGCGAAACCGGCCTTGGCGGCATCATCGGCGAACTGGTTGAGCAGCTTGCGCAGGCGCTCCAGCGCGCGCTGGCTGTTGGGCGAGCTGGGCGCAGTCGGCAGCAGCGCGTCCAGCAGCGACAGCAGGCGTTGCCGCCACTGCGCCGGGGTCAGCAGCTCACCGAGGCGGCGCTGGTAGACCGCCAGTACGCGCAACAGGCGCAGCAGCCGGTCCAGCGCTTCCAATGCGCCGCCCTCCAGCTCGATCCACGGTGCGACACCGGCCAGGTCGGCCTCGCTGCCGGTCGCGTGACCGAGCACCAGGCGATCCAGCGCGAACTGCCAGGTGTAGGCGTCGTCGGCCGGTGCCTGGTGCTGGTTGCGGTGCTTCGCATCCAGGCCCCAGCGTGCGCCCGCCTGCTGCAACCAGCCATGCAGGCGATCGAAGTCCACCGCTTCCAGACCGGCCGCTTCGGCCAGCGGTGCACTGGCCAGCAGGTCCAGCACTTCGTTCAAGCCGAAGCGCGAGACCGGCAGGCCCAGCAGGTGCACGAACACATCGGCCAGCGGTTCACCGGCCAGCGGGCTGCTGTCGGCCAGCGCATAGGGGATGTGCTCCTCCTCGCCCCCACGGCCGCCGAACACCGCCTCCAGGTATGGCACGTAGGGATCGATGTCCGGCGCCAGCACCGCGATCTCGCGCGCCTGCAGCGGCGGGTCGAAGCGCGGGTCCTGCAGCAGGCTGCGCAGCTGGTCGTGCAGCACCTGCAGTTCGCGCAGGCGGGTATGGCAGGCGTGTACCTGCAGGCTGGGATCGTCGCTGCGCAGCCCGTCACGCAGCTCGCCGGAGGGCAGTGCGCGGCGGTGGAACAGGTCACGCTGCAGGCAATGCAGCAGGCTGTCGGACAGGCCGCCTTCATCCAGGGTCGGGCGGGTGTCCTCCTCCGGATCGGAATAGGCGGCGATCTCGCCAGCAGGGTGCACCACCTCGTAGCTGCCCAGCACCGCCATGAAGTCGCGGCCGGCTGCGCCCCAGGCTTCCAGCAGGCGGTTTTCGCCGGCTGCTTCGCCGAAGGGATCGGGCGCGCCGCTGCGCAGGCGCTCGGCCAGTGTCTGCAGGTCACCCCAGTACGACTGCACCGGGGTGGGCATATAGAAGTGCAGCTCGCCCACCCGCGCCTGGGTGGCCATCACCCGCAGCACGTCGGGCGAGATGTTGAGCGTCGCGAACGCAGACATGCGCGGCGGCAAGCCCTGTGGCAACGGCTGGCCGGCCCCTTCGAAACGGTCCAGGTATTCCTGGATGCGGCGCGCGCGATAGTCGTGGCCGTGGGTGATGGTGCGCCACAGGATCGCCTGCGGATCGGCCGGATCGGCACCGGCCGCCCAGCGCAGCAGCCAATCGCGGCGCCAGGCCTGGTACTTCTCGAACACCGAGGCCAGCTCGCCGGCCAGCGCCCACGGCTTCAATGCGTCATCGCCGGCAAGATAGGACTGCAGCGCGCGCATCGGTGGCTGCGCCAGCAACGCCGGGTCGCGCAGGGCCTGGTACAGCTTCCAGTGCAGGCCGGCCGCGTCCAGGTCGTCCTGCTCGCCGCTGACGTTGGCCTTCAGTGCGCGGGCCACGAACTCGCCCGGGGTCAGGAATTCGAGGTTGGCGGCGACGCCGAATTCCGCGGCCAGTGTCGCTTGCAGCCAGCGGCGCATCGCCACCTGCGGGATCAGCACCACTTCCGGCGCCAGCAGTGGCTGCCCAGGTACGGGCGCGCGCACGTTGCGTGCCAGCAGCGCGGCCAGCACGTCCAGGGAATTGGAATGGTAGAGGCGGAAATCGCTGCCTGGGTCACTCATCATGCACAGTGTGCAGGACGGCAGGCAGTATTCAATGGTTGGCCCGCCAGCGGTACGGATTGTTCCGGGATGCCGGCCGATTGTCCCGGCCTGCGCCAGGACGTGTCGTGCAACAATACTGCACCGTCCAGTCTGCTTATGTTCAGCCGGCTGGCCCGATCCTTCGATGTCTAAAAAACGTTAATGGTGCCCATGTCGGCTTCCTCCTCCAGTCTGGTGCAGTTATCCGACGTCCGCATCGACCGGAGCGGGCGCACGATCCTGCGCGACGTGTCGCTGCAGGTGCCCAAGGGCAGCATCACCGCCGTGCTCGGTCCGTCCGGCAGCGGCAAGTCGACCCTGCTGGCGGCGCTGACCGGCGAACTGCGCCCGGTCGCTGGCGAGGTCACCCTGTTCGGCAAGCCGATCCCGCATGACAGCACCGCGCTGCTTGAAATGCGCAAGAGCGTGGGCGTGCTGCTGCAGGGCAATGGGCTGCTGACCGACCTGACCGTGGCGGAGAACGTCGCGCTGCCGCTGCGCACGCACACCCGCCTGCCGGCCGCCGTGCTGCGCCGGCTGGTGCAGATGAAGCTGCATTCGGTGGGCCTGCTGGCCGCCGCCGACGCCTGGCCGCGCGAGCTGTCCGGTGGCATGGCGCGCCGCGTGGCGCTGGCCCGCGCACTGGCACTGGACCCGCCGCTGATGATCTACGACGAGCCGCTGACCGGGCTGGACCCGATCGCCTCCGGCGTGATCATGAGCCTGATCCAGCGCCTCAACCACAGCCTGGGCCTGACCAGCATCATCGTCAGCCACCACGTGCACGAGACCCTGCCGATCTGCGACCAGGTGATCGCGATCGCCAATGGCGGCATCGTGTTCCAGGGCACGCCCGAGGCGCTGCAGTCCAGCCAGGACCCGCTGCTGCGGCAGTTCCTGCACGGCCAGCCCGATGGCCCCATCCCGTTCGATGCCGCGCCGCGCGCGAGGGTCGCCTGATGCCGTTCGTCCAAGCCACCCGCTCGCTGGGTCGCGCCGGCCTGTTCTCGCTGACCGTGCTGCGCGGTTCGCTGCCAACCCGTGATTTCCTGGCCGAGCTGACCCGCGAGATCTACAAGATCGGTGCGCGCTCGTTGCCGATCATCGCCGTCGGCGGTGCCTTCGTCGGCCTGGTGCTGACCCTGCAGGGCTACCGCACGCTGACCACCTTCGGTGCGGCCGACGCGCTGTCGACCCTGCTCGGGCTGTCGCTGTACCGCGAGCTGGCGCCGGTGCTGACCGCGCTGCTGTTCATCGGCCGCGCCGGCAGTTCAATCGCCGCCGAACTGGGCCTGATGCGTGCCACCGACCAGATCAAGGCGCTTGAGCTGATGGCGATCGACCCGGTGGCCAAGGCGGTGGCGCCGCGCTTCTGGGCGGCGGTGCTGACCGTGCCGCTGCTGACCGGCATCTTCTGTTCGCTGGCGATCAGTGCCAGCTACTTCGAAGCGGTGCACGTGCTGGGCCTGGACAACGGCGTGTTCTGGTCGGCGCTGCGCAACAGCGTGGACTTCTGGGACGACTTCGGCGTGGCAATGCTGAAGTCGGCGATCTTCGGCGGCACTGCCGCGCTGGTTGCCGCCTATGTGGGTTTCCACGCCGAGCCCACCATTGAAGGCACTTCGGTGGCGACCACCCGTGCGGTGGTCAATGCTTCGCTGCTGGTGCTGATGTTCAACTTCGTGCTGTCGGCAATGTTGTTCACCTAACCCCTCCACCGGCGGTGCGCAGGCGCGCGCGGCCACAACGACTCGATCAGGTAATCCACATGGCCATCCGCGGTCCCAGACTCGAATTTTCCGTCGGCGCCTTCCTGTTGCTGGCCCTGGCCTCGCTGATGGTGCTGGCCGTGGCCTCGACCAACCAGCGCTGGAGCTGGGGCAGCGAAGGCTACGAGCTGAAGGCACGCTTCTCCCAGGTCGGCCAGCTGCGCAAGCAGGCGCCGGTGAAGATCGGCGGCGTCACTGTCGGCCAGGTCGCCGCGATCGACCTGGACCCGGTGAAGTTCGAGTCCATCGTCACCCTGCGCATGGACAGCAAGGTCAAGGACCTGCCGGCGGATACCTCGGCCGGCATCTTCACCAGTGGTTTGCTCGGCGAGAGCTATATCGGTCTGCAGCCGGGCGGTGATCCGGAGGTGCTGAAGGCCGGCGACGAGATCGTCTTCACCCAGCCGGCGGTGGACCTGATCCAGCTGGTCGGCAAGTACATGTTCAGTGGCGGCGCCGGTGGCGGCGCTGCTCAGAAGCCCAACGATGGCGCGCAGGCGCCTGCAACGGAACCGCAACCATGAAGATGAAACTGATCCCGGCCCTGCTCGCCTCGGCGCTGCTGGCAGCCACTCCGTTCCTGGCCCAGGCACAGGCCGCCGCTCCCGCCGCTGCCGCGACGCAGGGCCAGGCCGGCAAGGTGGTGATCGATGCCAGCAGCCGCATCCTGTCCACGCTGCAGCAGCGCAAGAGCGAGTTCACCAGCAACCCGGCCAGCCTGCGCAGCTACATCGACAGCGAGCTGACCCGCACCTTCGATCGCGACTACGCCGCGCGCCTGGTGCTGGGCCCGCACGCCCGTGGCGCCTCCGACGCCGACATCAAGCTGTTCGCCGATGCCATGGCCGACAGCCTGATGCAGCGCTACGGCTCGACCCTGCTCAACATCCAGGGCAAGCCGAGCTTCCGCCTGAAGGGTGAAAGCCCGCTGCCGGGCAACCGCGGCGTGCGCGTAAGCACCGAGCTGGTCCGCGCCGGCAACGAGCCGACCCCGGTCGAGTACTGGATGCGCAACGTGAACGGCCAGTGGAAGATCTTCGACGTCAACATCGAAGGCATCTCCTACGTGCAGACCTTCCGCAACCAGTTCGACACCCCGCTGCGCCAGAAGGGCATCAAGCAGGTGGCCACCGAGCTGCACAGCGGCAGCATGCAGGCCGGGCCCGCGGGCAATGGCAAGTAACGCACTGGCATTGCTGGAAGGCGACACCCTGCGCCTGCGCGGGGTGCTCGACCGTGCCGCGGTGATCGCACTGTGGCCACAGCTGCAGGCGCTGCCGGCACAGCTGGCACGACTGGAACTGGGCGAGGTCGAGCGCGTGGACAGCGCCGGCCTGGCCCTGCTGGCCGAACTGGCGGCACGTGCACGCAAGGCCGGCCATCCGCTGGCGATCTCCGGCGCACCGGCCGGTTACAACGAGCTGAGCGCGGCCTACCGGCTGTCGCCCGACCTGGATTTCAACGCTACTTCTGCTGCGAGCTGACATGAACGTCGTACGCACTCTCCCCCTGATCGTCCTGGCCACCGCCCTGACCGCCTGTGCCGGCAAGCCCGCGCGCAGCGATGCGCCGGCGGCCAGCACCGTGGTCCCGGCCAGTGCCGCAACCGAGGCCCCGGCCGTGGTCGCCGACACCGGCACGGTTGACGCTGCACCGGTCGCCCCGGTGGCCAATCCGCCGGCCGCCACTGCATCTGCACCCGCCCCTGCGGCGGTCAGTGCCGAGGCTGACGCGGCGAAGACCGCAGCCGCCACCGCACCCGGCGGTGACGACGACTTCGATGCCCTCTACGGCGGTGCCGGCAACACCGGTAGTGCAGCGGCCTACGACCCGTGGGAACCGTTCAACCGCAAGGTGCACACGTTCAACAACGCGGTCGACCGTGGTATCGCCCGTCCGCTGGCCACCGCCTATACCCACGTGGTGCCACGCTTCGCGCGTACCGGCGTCAGCAACTTCTTCAGCAACCTGCGCGCACCGGTGACGATCACCAACCAGCTGCTGCAGGGCCGCGGTGCCGATGCCTGGGACAGCCTTGGCCGCTTCCTGATGAACAGCACCCTGGGTATCGGTGGCCTGTTCGATCCGGCCAGCAAGGCGATGGTGCCGCGTCGCAATGAAGACTTCGGCCAGACCCTGGGTGTCTGGGGCTGGCGTCGCTCGCGTTACGTGGAACTGCCGTTCTTCGGCCCGCGTACGGTGCGCGATGTGTTTGGCCTGGCCGGCGACATCCCGCTGTCGCCGATGCGCCGCATCGAGGAAGACAAGATCCGCATCGGCCTGCAGGGCCTGCAGTTGGTCGACACCCGCGCACAGCTGCTGGCGATCGACGACCTGCGTGACACCGCCGTGGACGAATACTCGCTGGTACGCGATGCGTGGATGCAGCGCCGCAACTACCAGATCGAGAACGATCTGCGCAGCAAGCGCGACCGTGGCCACGACGATGCCAATTCGCCGATCCCGGTCGATGCGATGCCGATGCCGCAGTGGACGCACTGAGTCCGGTCTGCAGCGCATGAAAAACCCCGCCAAGGCGGGGTTTTTCTTTTGTGGCCCTTAAGGGGGTCGGAGCCCTTTCCAAAGGAAAGGGCTCCGACCCCGACCGATCAGGCAGCCAGCGCTGCCTCGATGGCTTCGCGCAGGCGCGCGTCATCGGCAGCCACGTCCGGGGCGAAACGCGCGATGACCTTGCCGTCGCGGCCGACCAGGAACTTCTCGAAGTTCCACAGCACCGCCGGCGCCGGATGGATGGGGATTTCCTTGCTGGCCAGGCGCTCGCGCAGCGGGCCTTCGCCGATCGACTGCGGCTGCGCGGCGGTCAGCTGCTGGTACAGCGGGTGGGTGTCGTCACCGGCCACGCTGATCTTGGAGAACAGCGGGAAGCTGACGTCGTAGGTGAGCTGGCAGAACTGCTGGATCTCCGCCTCGCTGCCCGGTTCCTGGCCGAGGAAGTTGTTGGCGGGGAAGCCCAGCACTTCCAGGCCCTGTGCGTGCTTTTCCGCATACAGCGCCTGCAGGCCTTCGTACTGCGGGGTCAGGCCACACTTGGAGGCGACGTTGACCAGCAGCAACACCTTGCCCTGGTAGTCGGCAAGCGAGGACGGCTGGCCGTCGATGGTGGTGAGGGAAATGTCCTGGATCGAAGTGCTCACGCGGGGGCTCCGGCAACAGCGGGGAATGGCCCACCAGCATAGCGCCGCGCGATGCCGGTAGTGCCGGCCGCTGGCCGGCAATCATGCGATCGTTCGCAAGGGTTCATGAGGTTGCCGGCCAGCGGCCGGCACTACGATCAATCCACGCAGATCGTGCCCTGCGCCTTGCCGTCATCAATGCGCTGGCGGCAGCCGAAGCTCTGGCGCACATCGCGCTGGCAGGTGCCTGTGGCGACACTGCCAGCGGCCACCTCGGCACCGGCCAGGCACTGGCCGGTGCAGTCGCTTTTGCGGCTGCAGGCCTTGCCGGCGTCGGCATAGGGAATCACGCACTGCTCGCGTTGCAGGCGGCCCAGCCGCTGCAGGGTGCCGCCGGCGGCCTGGCAGTCGACGTCACGTGCTTCGCGGTAGGCCTCGGTGGCTTCTGGGCTGGTGCCTGCGGCAGGTGCCGCGGTCGTATCGGCAGCCGGTGGTGCGCTGCTGCAGGCGGCAAGCAGCGCGGTCAGGACAAGGCTGGTGAAGCGGCGCAGGCGCATGACGATACCTGATCGGGGCGGACAGGCCGCCAGCATACGCATCGGCGATGCAGGCGGCGTGTCAGCGTGGCTCAGGCCTCGTCGCCGTCACTGCCTTCGTCCTCGCCCGCCGCATCCCCCTCGGCAAGATCGCCGAGCAGCGACTGCGCCTGTTCCGACGCCAGCGACTCCACGCCGCGCAGGCGGCGTTCGATGGTGCGCGTCTTGCGGCTGGCCTCGCCGATGCTGCGGCCAACCGTGGTGATCTGCTTCTCGGCCTTCTCGAGAATGCCGGCAAACTTGCCGAACTCACTCTTCACCGCGCCCAGCAGGCTCCACACCTCGCTGGAACGCTGCTCGATGGCCAGCGTGCGGAAGCCCATCTGCAGGCTGTTGAGCAGCGCGGTGACCGTAGTCGGGCCAGCCACCACCACGCGGTGCTCCCGCTGCAGCAGATCGACCAGGCCCGGGCGCCGGATCACTTCGGCATACAGGCCTTCGGTGGGCAGGAACATCACCGCGAAGTCGGTGGTGTGCGGCGGCGCAATGTACTTGTCGCAGATCGATTTGGCCTGCACGCGCACCGCGCGTTCAAGCTGGATGCCCTGCAGGCGTACGCCCTCGGCGTCGCCCTGTTCCTGCGCGTCCAGCAGGCGCTCGTAGTCTTCACGCGGGAACTTGGAGTCGATCGGCAGCCATACCGGCGTATCGTCGCTGCTGCGGCCCGGCAGGCGCACCGCGATATCGACCATCTCGCCACTATCCGGGCGCACCTTCACCGCACGCGCATACTGCTCCTGGGTGAGCGTCTGCTCGAGGATGTTCTCCAGTTGCACTTCGCCCCAGCTGCCGCGGTTCTTGACGTTGGTCAGCACGCGCTTGAGGTCGCCGACGCCGGTGGCCAGCTGCTGCATCTCGCCGAGGCCGCGCTGGACCTGCTCCAGGCGCTCGGAAACCAGCTTGAAGGAGTTGCCCAGCCGCGTTTCCAGCGTCGACTGCAGCTTCTCGTCCACGGTGTGGCGCATCTGCTCCAGCTTCTGCGCATTGTCGTTCTGCAGCGCGCGCAGCTGTTCTTCCAGCGTGGCACGCATCTCGGCGATGCGTTGCTCGTTGCGCTGGGTCAGCTCCTGCAGGCGCAGGCCCAGGTTCTCGGTCAGGCGCTGCTGCGATTGCGCGCCTTCCTCGCGGCCCTTGCGTGCATCGTCCACCAGGGTCTGGCGCAGCGCGCCGAGCTGGGTATCGGTACGCCCGGTGAGCTCCTGCAGCTGCTGGCCAAACGCATGGATGCGCGCTTCCTGCTGCTGGCCGAAGGTCTCCAGCTGGCCGCGCAGTTCCTGCAGCCGCTGCCCCATCAACGCGGCGCCCCGCTGCTGGCTCTCGGCCGCTTCGGCGCGCGCCTTGCGGGCATCTTCACCCAGCGCTTCACGTAGCAGGTCCAGGCGCTGGTCGGTGCGGGTGGACAGATCGGTCAGCGCGCGGGCGAAGCCATCGAGCTGTTCGCGCAGCTCGCTGCGCCCGGCCCGCGCCTCCTCGCGCACGGCCTGTTCCAGGCGGTCATGCGGCGGGCGGCGCAGCAGGGCGACCAGCTGCAGGATGAGCACGGCCAATAGCAGGCCGCCAATGAGCAGATATTCGGTTTGCATGAGGCAAGTGTAGGCTGGCCGAGTCTCAGCTGCTGCGTCAGGACCATGCTCGCTCTGTACGGAAAGCCCACCTCAATCAATGTGCGCAAGGTGCTGTGGCTGTGTGCCGGGCTGGACCTGCATGTACAGCACGAGCCAGCGCCACTGCCGGACATGCTGGCCACGCTGAACCCGAACCGGCAGGTGCCGGTGCTGCGCGATGGCGACTTCGTGCTGTGGGAATCCAACAGCATCTGCCGCTACCTGGCCACACGCGGCGGACGCGAGGACCTGCTGCCCGCCACGGCGCAGGCCCGTGCACGGGTGGAGCAATGGATGGACTGGCAGGCCAGCGACCTCAACAGCGCCTGGCGCCATGTATTCATGGCGCGCGTGCGCCAGCATCCGGACTATCCGGATGACGCCCGCGCCGAGGCCAGCCTGGCGCAGTGGAACCGGCTGATGGGTGTGCTTGATGCACAGCTGGCCACTACCGACGGCCATGTGGCGGGCAACACCTTCACTCTGGCCGACATCGTGCTCGGGCTGTCGACCCAACGCTGGCGCAGCACACCCGGCCACAAGCCCGTGCTGCCACACCTCGCGGCGTGGTTCGAGCGCCTGCGCCAGCAGCCCGGTTTCGCCGAACACGTCGACAACGGCGTGGCCTGAGGCAGAGGTCAGATCCCTTTCCCAACGGGAAAGGGATCTGACCCCGAGTGCGCGGGAACAACCTGCGTTACCAGCCTTCCAGCACGATCTTGCCCTTGGCGCGGTGGCTCTCCAGCAGCGCGTGGGCACGCCGCAGGTTGGCCGCGTCGATGCGCCCGAAGTGCTCGCCCAGGGTGGTCTGCAGCACGCCCATGTCGATCAGCTCGGCCACCCGGTTCAACAGGTCGTGCTGGCGCTGCATGTCGGCGGTCCTGTACAGCGGCCGGGTGAACATCGATTCCCAGTGCAGGGACAGGGCCTTGCGCTTGAGCGCCATCACATCGACCTGGCCGGGATCATCGATCAGGCCCAGCTGGCCCTGCGGCGCCAGCAGTTCCACGATCTGCGCGTAGTGCTGGTCGGAGTGGGTCAGGCTGGCCACGTGCTGTACCTCGCTGATGCCGAGCCGCGCCAGGCCCTCAGCCAGCGGCAGGCTGTGGTCGATCACATGGTGTGCACCCATTGCGTAGGCCCAGTCCTGGGTATCCGGACGCGAGGCGGTGCCGATCACCGTCAGTTTCGTCAGCTTCCGCGCCAGCTGCACCAGGATCGAACCGACACCGCCGGCAGCGCCGATCACCAGCAGGGTCTGGCCTTCGCCCCCGCCCTCGGGAATTCTCAGGCGGTCGAACAACAGCTCCCAGGCGGTGATCGCGGTCAGTGGCAGCGCGGCGGCGGCGGCGTCATCCAGACTGGCCGGCTTGCGGCCGACGCTGCGTTCGTCCACCAGCTGGTACTCGGCGTTGCTGCCCGGGCGATCGATGACGCCGGCGTAGTAGACCGCATCGCCGGGCTGGAACAGGGTCACCTCGCTGCCCACCGCGTCGACGATGCCGACCGCATCCCAGCCCAGCACGCGCGGGCCATCGGTGGCCACGCCGCGACGGACCTTGGTGTCGACCGGGTTCACCGCCACCGCACGTACCGCCACGCGCAGGTCACGCGGGCCGGGCAGCGGCAGCTCCAGTTCGATGTCGATCAGGGCCTGGGCATCATCGATCGGCAGGCCGGCTTGGGTGTAGGCAATGGCGCGCATGGCAGCGGTCCAGTGGGGAAGGAGGCGACAGGTTGCGCCGCACGCGCTCCCACAGAAAGGCGCAGAATCGGGCAGCACTTTCACTCTGGCAATGAAGATGATCCGCTTCGACGATCTGCAGCTGTTCGTCCGCACTGCCGCACTGGGCAGCTTCTCGCAGGCGGCGCGCGAGGCCGATCTGCTGCCCGGGCAGGTCGCCGCGGCGGTGGCGCGGCTGGAACGCGAGCTGGATCTGCGCCTGTTCGTGCGCACCACCCGCAGCCTGCGCCTCACCGGCGAGGGCGCGCTGTACCTGCCGTACGCGCAGGACGTGCTGTCCACCCTGCGTGAGGGCCAGGCGCGCGTGCAGGGAGAGGACACCGAGCTGCACGGCACCCTGCAGCTGTCGGCCCCCTCGGACCTCGGCCGCAACCTGCTGCTGCCCTGGCTGAGCGCCTTCCGCGCTGCGCACCCGCGGCTGCGCCTGCACCTGCGCCTGTCCGACGAAGTGGCCGATGTGTTCCGCGATCCGGTCGATGTGGCCATCCGCATCGGCCACTTCGACGACGCCAGCTACGTCGCCCTGCCGCTGCTGGAAGGCAACCGGCGCGTACTCGCAGCCTCGCCCCCGATTACCTGCAGCGGCGTGGCACGCCCACCCGCCTGGAGGATCTGCGCGAGCACGACTGCCTGGTCTATCAACTCAACGGCCGCGCCTACGATCGCTGGTCATTCGAGGTCGAAGGGCGTCGCAGCGTGATCCCGGTGCGCGGCCCCCTGGTCTGCGACGATGCCGATGTAGTGCGACGCTGGGCCGTGGCCGGCGAAGGCATCACCTACAAGTCCTGGCTGGACCTGCGCGAGGACGTGCTGGCCGGGCGCCTGCAGCTGCTGCTCGACGGTGTTGGCAGCAGCATTCCGCTGCAGCTGGTGTGCCCGCACCGCAAGCAGTTCTCACCGGCCGTGCGGCAGCTGCACGCGCAACTGCGCCAGCACCTGCAACCGCTGCTGTCTGGCATGCCCACTGGCCTCACCCGCCCCCTGTCGCCAACGGCGGCACTGGCCGACAATGGCGGCCCCCCGTAACAAGAGAACGCCGCCATGCCGTGGATGGGCATCCAGGACCTGTGGACGTTTCTGGTCGCTGTGCTGGTGTTTCTTGCCCTGCCCGGCCCCGGTACCTTCACGCTGCTGACCGCCACCGGCCGTGGCGGCGTGCGCGGCGGCTACACCGCGCTGGCCGGCCTGCTGGTCGGCGACCAGATCCTGATGTGGCTGGCGTTGGCGGGCGTGGCGGCGCTGCTCAAGGCCAACCCGCTGGTGTTCCACGCGGTGCAGTACCTCGGTGCGGCCTACCTGGTGTGGGTCGGCATCAGCCTGCTGCGCACACCGAAGCACGAGAGCGGCGACGCCGGCCCGATCCGCATGCAGCCGGGCCGCTACTTCCAGCAGGCGATCCTGGTCAGCCTGCTCAACCCGAAGGCGATCCTGTTCTACATGGCCTTCCTGCCGTTGTTCATCGATCCGAAGGCACACCAGGGCATCGCCACCTTCGCTGCGCTGGCCGGCATCATTCTGGTGGTCAGCATCGCCTACTGCTCGATGCTGATCGGCGTGGGCAACCTGGCCCGTCGCCGCCTGATCCAGCATCCACGGATCAGCGATGCGCTGCGCCGTGTGGCAGGCCTGTTCCTGGTGGGGTTCGGCATCCGGTTGGGGCTGAACGGATGAAACCCTGGCCGACGGCGATGGGCGCCCTGCTGCTTCTGGCCAACACGACCGCCCCGGCGGCCACCGCACAGGATCATCGCTGCCTGAGCGGCGGCCGCAATGACGGCATCCATCTGGAATGGCGTTGGCTGGATGACGGCCAGGCCGACGTTCGCTATGCCGGGCAGCGCGAACGCCTGCTGCTGCGCCGGGTTTCAATGGAGACCACGGTGCTGGCCGAAGACCGCCCCTACCAGTTCGACAGCGTCTGGGAAGAGCGCATCAACGGGCGCCTCAACGGCCGCTACCTGCTGAGCACGCAGGGCGCGCTGGTGCTGGACCTGAGCTACGAGCGTAGCCGCGACGGACGTCGCACCACCTTCCACGATGACGTCGAGGCCTGGCAGGAAGACGGCTGCCGCTGGCCCGGCAAGGTGGCCGAGTGAGCACCATGGACGACGACACCCTGCTGGAGCGCAGCTGGGAATATCGGGAGGAGACGCTGTACCGGCGGTTGTTCGGCGATACCGGGCCGGGGATCTATCCGATCGACATGGATCTGCTGCGCAACGTCTTCAAGCAGGACCAGATCGACCCGCGCTGGCTGCATGTCGGCGTCAATGCCTGCCCTCCGCACGGTGATCGAAGGCACTGGATCTATGTCAGTTCCGGCCTGTCCAACCCCTGGGAAGGGCGGCACGAAGATGGCGATTCGGGGTTGGGCATCGAACTGATGCTTGAGACGCAGGAAGAAGCGACCTGGGCACTGACCACCTTGCGCTGGTTCACCGCGTACCACCTGCTGCTGTGCCACTCACGCATGCCCGGCAATCCGTTGGCGCCATGGGACCGGCTGAAGCTGGGGGGGCCGGTGGATCACGCAGGGAGCATGCTGCAGGCGGCCGTCTTCGTTCCGTCGTTGCATTTCCCGGGACCCCAGCAACTGCCATCGGGACGATTCGACTTCCTGCAGCTGCTGCCGTTGACCCTGGACGAGCACGCGTTCGGCCGCGCGCAGGGCTTCGAAGTACTGGTGGCCCAGTTGAGAACCCAAGGTGCGGCGCCAGTGGTTGATCCGCAGCGGGTCAGCATCGATCTGGCCCCTGCTCTCACGCTTCAAGCGCCTCCCGGCTCGCCTTGAGGGATCGAATCATTTCGAATCCTGCCAGCATTTGTGCCGATTCCGGCAGAATGCTCGGAGTACAGCCGCGCCGGTGACGCATCTGACCCTCGCATGACCCCCGTCAGTGGTAATGCTGCGCTGCGTTCGGTCACACTCGGGAACTTGTCGTTCTTAGTCACCCCTTCCGAGGCCTGCATGTCCCTGTTCCGGCGCAAGTCCCTAGATTCCGTCACCGTCCACGAAGCCGGCAGGCGTCTGATCCCGACGCTCAGCTGGCCGCACCTGATCGCGCTGGGCATCGGTGCCATCGTCGGCACCGGCATCTACACGCTGATCGGTGTCGGTGCCAACCTGGCCGGCCCGGCCGTGCTGATCTCCTTCGCCATCGCCGGTGCGGTCTGCGCCTGTGCGGCACTGTCCTACGCCGAGCTGTCGACGATGATGCCGGCCGCCGGCAGTGCCTACACCTACAGCTACAGCGCGCTGGGCGAGGTGTTCGCCTGGGTGGTGGGCTGGAGCCTGATCCTGGAGTACTCGCTGGTGGTGAGTACCGTGGCGGTGGGCTGGTCCGGCTACTTCGTCGGCTTCCTCGAATGGGTCCACACCCAGTTCGGCTGGAACGTGCACCTGCCCGCGTGGCTGGCGGCCGGTCCGCACGTGGAAGGCGGCATGATCAACCTGCCCGCGATCATCATCACCTGGCTGGTGGCCGGGATGCTGATGGCCGGCACCAAGGAAAGCGCCACCCTCAACGCCATCCTGGTGGTGTTCAAGCTGATCGCGCTGGCCATCTTCGTGGCGGTGGCCCTGCCCGCGTTCGACAGCAACAACCTGCAGCCGTTCATGCCGTACGGTTTCGCCAAGTCGATCGGCCCCGATGGCGTCGAACACGGCGTGATGGCGGCAGCGGCGATCATCTTCTTCGCGTTCTATGGCTTCGATGCGATCTCCACCGCTGCCGAGGAAACCAAGAACCCCGGCCGCGACCTGTCGATCGGCATCATCGGTTCGATGATCGGCTGCACCATCGTCTACGTGCTGGTGGCGCTGGCCGCGGTCGGTGCGATGAGCTACGCGGTGTTCGGCCACAGCGCCGAGCCGCTGGCCCTGATCATGCGCCAGCTGGGCCATCCGACCGCCGCGATGGTGATCGGCGTGATCGCGATCATCGCGCTGCCGACGGTGCTGCTGGCCTTCCTGTACGGTCAGAGCCGCATCTTCTTCGTGATGAGCCGCGATGGCCTGCTGCCGCGTGGCCTGTCCAAGGTCAACGCACGTACCGGCACGCCGGTGGCGACCACGCTGTTCACCGCGGTAGTGGTGTCGGCGCTGGCCGGCGTGGCCCGCCTGGATGAGATCGCCGCCCTGGCCAATGCCGGCACCCTGGCCGCGTTCACCGCCGTGGGCATCTGCCTGGTGGTGCTGCGCCTGCGCGAGCCGAACCGCGAACGTACCTTCCGTACGCCGCTGGCCTTCGTGGTCGGCCCGTTGGCCGCGCTGGGCTGCATCTATCTGTTCCTCAGCCTGCCGCACAGCACCCAGCTGTACTTCCTGCTGTGGAACCTGGCCGGCCTGGTGCTGTACTTCCTGTACAGCCGCCGCCACGCGCTGATCGCGAAATAACCGGATCACCGGTAGTGCCGGCCGCTGGCCGGCACCTCGCATCCTGTTGATACGGCCAGTGCCGGCCAGCGGCCGGCACTACCCCAGGGCGGTCAACCGCCCTGCTTTGCGGCGTAGTCCTGCGCCTGGCGCATCACCCGCAGCAGGTTGTCGCCCCAGATGCCGGCAATCTGCTTCTCGGTATAGCCCTTGCGCAGCAGCCACGCGGTGATCTTCGGCAGCTGGCTGACATCGGGCAGGTCACTCAGGCCACCGCCGCCATCCCAGTCCAGGCCGATGCCCACGTGCTCGGGGCCGACCACCTTGAGGATGTGCTCGAAGTGGGCGAAGAAATCGTCCAGGCTGGCATGGCGCACCGGATGCTCGTGGTCCAGCGCCTGCTCGGCCTTCAGCAGGGCAACGCCCTGCTCGATGCCCATTCCTTCCCAGCCGCCCAGCTGCTTGCTCAGCGCTTCTTCGGCCTGCTTGCGCTCGGGCGTCTTCGCGGTGTCAATCAGGTAGCCGCCATAGGCGTTCACCTGGATCACGCCACCGGCCTTGGCCAGCTTGCGCAGCCGCGCGTCATCAAGATTGCGCGGGTGGTCGTAGACCGCCTTGGCCGAGCTGTGCGACAGCACGAACGGCACCGGCATCATCGCCAGCAGGTCGTCGAACACCGCGTCGGACGCATGCGACTGGTCGATCACGATGCCCAGCTTCACTGCTTGCCGCACCAGGTCCTTGCCCGTCGGGCTCAGGCCTTTCCACTCGGCGCCCTTCGGATCGGTGGCCGAATCGGCGAACTCGTTGTTGGCGAAGTGCACGGTGCTGAGCAGTCGCAGGCCAGCGCGGTGGTAGAACGAAAGCAGGCTCGGGTCTTCCACCAGCGGGCTGGCGTTTTCCATGCTGATGTAGACCACGCGCTTGCCGGCGGCCTTGATCCGCGCCGCGTCATCGGCGGTCAATGCCAACGCGAAGCGCTCGGGGTTGGCGGCCAGCATTTCGCGGATCTCCAGCAGCCGCTGCAGGCCATGGTCACGCTCCGCGAGGTGCGCGGCGGGGCTGCGATCGCCCTGATCGGTGTAGATCGCCCAGAAGCCGCCGTCCAACGCACCCTCGACCATGCGCGGGTAGTCCACCTGCGAAAGCGCGTTTCGGTCATGCCGCTGTTCGATGTCGAAGCCGCTGCGACCGAAGTTGGCCGGCGTATCCAGATGGCTGTCCAGGGTCACCAGGCGCTGCTGCAGGGCCTTGGCACGGGCCAGCTCCTGCGCGCTGAACTCGATGGCGTGGGCGGACAGTGGCGCGCACAGCGCCAGGGCAAGCACGACGGACAAGCGACGCAACGAAGGCATGGGCATCCACCGATGTTGGGAGACGCCGACCATAGCGCCGTGAGGGTGGCCCGGGGTAGTGCCGGACGACAGCACGCGTGCTCCATTACACTCGGCGGCAGCCGCTAACGGCACTGACGGCCCCGCGCTGCATTGCCCCTGGAACGGAACCTTGATGCCGCATCCTGTCCCTCCACCACTCCCCAGCGAACACCCGGTTGCCGCCGGGCCCTGCGTCGAACAGCTCAAGCGCGATGTGCTGCCGGTCCTGTTCGCCGGGCGCATCGACATCGGTCGCTATGGCCCGGCCGAACTGGCCAGCGCCAGTGCGGAGCCCGCTTGGCAGGATGGTAGTGCCAACGCGTTGGCCAAGGCGCTGGCTGAACTGGTCAGCCGCCTCTCCGAGCATGACCCCAACGCACTGCTGGAACGCGCAGGCTGGTGGGACCGGTTCACTGGTGCCGACATCGAGCAGCGCCTGCGTCGACGCATCGCGCTGGGGGGAAACGGTGACGTCCTGGCCGAGATCGAGCGCCAGGCGATCGCGGTGCGCGGCAGCGTCGATCGGTTGAACGCACAGCTGGAGCTGCATGACGTGCAGGGCGCCCACTTGCAGATCTACATCGATGCGGGCGTGCAGTTCCTGCAGGAACTGCCTCCGGGCAGTGGTGCCAGTGACGATCCGATGGTGCTGGATCGACCGGTGGAGCGCCTGCAGCGCCGCATCGCCAACCTGACCGCGCTGCTGGCCAGCCATTCGATGAGCCGGATCCAGGTGCAGCTGGCGCGCAACCACGCCATCGAACTGCTGGACCGCTACAGCGAGACGGTGCAGATCCTGCTGCCGATCTGGCGCCAGACCATCCTCGCCCTGCACAACAACGACAACGCCAGCCCGCAGATGGTCGCCCGCGCCTCGCAGGCACAGGACCAGTTGAAACAGGCCCTGCAGCAGCTGCTGCGCACTTCCGGAGAACCGGCATGATCACGTCCCGGCCCGACCCACTGAGGGTACCGGCGGAACTGCAGCCGCGGGTCGAAGCCGTTCCCGGGCTGCGCGCGCTGTATCGCCGGGGTTCGTTCGCACGCACCCTGGGTCTGGCGTGTCTGGCGGTGCTGCCGGCCACTGCGCTGCTGTCCATGATATTCCTGCAGGGGCTGACCGGCAGTCCGCCCTCGGCACACGTGCCGGCCGGCTACGGTACTGATCCCGGCACGTCTGCCATGCTGCTGCTTGCCAGCCTGATCCTCTTTGGCGGGTTGCTGTTCTGGATGGGATTCGGCCTGCGCAGGGTGCTGCTAAACCGCGGCGTACGCCACTTCACCTTCTCGTTCGTGATTGGTGGCTCGTTGCTGGTCGGCTTGCTGTTCGGCAACGGAATCGTCAGTCCCGACTTCAGCCGGGCTGACGCCGGCGATGGCACGAAGCTCGACAGCAGCCAGCTCGGCAAGCTCATCGACAGCCCGGGTTTCACGACGCTCAGCCCGCAATGGCAGGGCTACCTGCAGGCGCAGCGCTCGCTGGCAAGACCCAGCATCCCCTTGAACGACATCGGCCAGGCCATCGCCCGCGGCGAGGACATCGGTATCGCGGTGCCCGATGTCATCCGTGCGCGCTTTGAGGCCAAAGCCAAGGTCCCCTATTCGGTGCGCAGCCAAGCGTGGCTGCGTGACCATTGGCTGCGCATGGGCGCGCTGCACTTCATCGGCACAGCGATCGCCTGGTCACTGCTGCTGCTGGTCATCGCTGGCATCGGCCTGACCACCCTGGGCTATCACGTGCGCGGCCGGGCCCGGGTGATCAACGGCCTGCTGCAGCAGTTGCAGGCGCCACCGGCGCAGGCGGGCGCGCAGCCCTGAGGCGCGCGCCGCCGGTGATCAACCGGGCAATTCCCTGGCGCTGCAGGCCGGGGGCCATGGATTTGTAGAGCCGAGCCATGCTCGGCTGATCTGATCTGGCCAAGCACCGCGCGCGTCGAGCAGGGCTCGACTCTACAGGTTGGAATCAGTCCACCACGCGGCAGAACACGGCCTTCAGGTAACGCGATTCCTGCACGTGGGCCATGAACGGATGATCCGGACCGGCGCCGGCCACCTTCAGGATCTGGATCGTGCGGCCGGAGAAATAGGCCGCGCGGCGCAGCATGTCGAGGAACTGGTCCTCGGCCACCAGGCCGGTGCAGGAGAACGTGGCGAACAGGCCACCGGGCTTGACCACGCCCAGCGCCAGCTTGTTCATGTCCAGGTACTTCTTCAGCGCGGTGATCACCTGGTCACGGTCGCGGGTCATCTTCGCCGGGTCCAGGATCACCACGTCGTACTGCTCGCCGCGGTTGGCGGCGTCGCGCAGCCACGGGAAGATGTCGGACTGGATGAACTTCGGGCGCACGTTGTTCAGGCGCGAATTGCCCTTGGCGATCTGGATGACGTCTTCATCGATGTCGATGCCGACCACGTCCGAGGCGCCGCGCGCCGCCGCATACACCGCAAAACCGCCGGTGTTGCAGCACAGGTCCAGCACGCTCTTGCCTTCCACCTGCTGGCTCAGCCACTCGCGGTTCTCGCGCTGGTCGGCAAAGAAGCCGGTCTTGTGCGCACCGGCCGGGTCAGCGCGGAACTTGATGCCGTACTCGGTGATCACCGCCGCTTCGGTGGTGGTGTTGCCGTGGAAGTCGAAGCTTTCCTGCTTCTGCACGTGCTCGTCGGCGAAGCTGTGGAAGCGGCAGCCCGGGAACTGCTCGTGCAGGGCGTCGTAGATCCACTCGCGGTGGCGGAACATGCCGGCGGCGAAGAATTCGACCACCACCAGGTCGCCGTAACGATCGACCACCAGGCCGGACAGGCCGTCGCCTTCGCTGTGCACCACGCGCCAGGCGTCGGACACCGCATCGAGCTTCAGCACCTCACGGCGCAGCGACACCGCCTGGGCGATCTTGCGCGAGAACCAGCCGGCATCCACCGGCACGTTCTGGTCGGTTTCGAGGATGCGCACGGCAATGCGCGAGTGCCCGTTGTAGAACCCGCGGCCAATGAACTCGCCATCGATGCCGACCACGTCGACGATGGAACCGGGCTTGGGCCGGACGGTCGGCTTCTCGACCAGTTTCTGGAAGATCCACGGGTGGCTGGAACGCCACGCATTCTTGAGGCGGACAATCGGAAGGGGGGTATTCATCCACCTATTGTAAACCGGGCACCGGGGTCAGATCCCCGCAGGGGCTCTGACCCCGGCCGGCATGCCAACCAAGGTTGGCATCTACCAGGGCGGGGGCCCCGGCCGCCCGGCATTTGACGGCAGCCCGGCCAGGCCGCAGAATCGGCGCCAGAAGGGGAGTAGCTCCCAGACGTTGTCGCCGTCATTTCGAGCCCGCAGGCTCCGGTGCAACGGCAGTTCCAGCCGACTGGAACTGCGAGCGAGACCTTCGCCGTACTGGCGAAGCTCTGTCCCTGGATCCCCCTCCCGATCCTCCGTTGCAGATCCTCGCCGTCCGGCCTGGCATTCATCTTTCCAACGGACATTCCCAATGCAGACGATCGGTAACGTGTGGTTGTGGGGCGGCTTCGCAGCGGTGGTGGTCATCGCCCTGCTGGTCGACCTCGTGTTGATGCGCCATGGTGGGCCGCACAAGGTCACCTTCAAGGAGGCCCTGTGGTGGTCCATCGGCTGGGTCGCGCTGGCCCTGCTGTTCAATGCGGGCCTCTGGTACTACCTGAATGAGACCGCCGGCCAGGTGGTGGCCAACAAGGTCGGCCTCGAGTTCCTGACCGGCTATCTGGTCGAGAAGGCGCTGGCGGTCGACAACATCTTTGTCTTCCTGATGATCATGAGCTACTTCGCAGTGCCGGAGGAGCAGCGCCAGAAGGTGCTGATCATCGGCATCCTGGGCGCGATCGTGCTGCGTACGATCATGATCTTCGCCGGCAGCGTGCTGATCAGCCAGTTCCATTGGCTGCTCTACGTGTTCGGTGCCTTCCTGCTGTTCACCGGCTGGAAGATGTGGTTTGCCGCCGGCCAGGAGCCGGACCTGGAGACCAACCCGGCCCTGCGCTGGATGCGCAAGCACCTGCGCCTGCTGCCGGATTACGCGGGCAATGCTCTGAGCGTGAAGCGTGATGGCGTGCGCTGGTTCACTCCGCTGTTCGCGGTGCTGATCCTGATCGCGGTCACCGACGTGATCTTCGCGGTGGACAGCATCCCGGCGATCTTCGCGATCACCACCGACCCGTTCATCGTGCTCACCTCCAACGTGTTCGCGGTGCTGGGCCTGCGCGCGATGTTCTTCCTGCTGGCCGGCATGGCCGACCGCTTCCACCTGCTGCCGTATGGCCTGGCGCTGGTGCTGGGCTTCATCGGCATCAAGATGATGATCATCGACCTGTTCAAGATCCCGACCCCGGTGTCGCTGGGCGTGGTGGCGGTGATCATCGCCGCGACCGTGGTGCTGAGCCTGAAGTACCCGCCGAAGGAAGGCGAAGGCCAGGCCTGAGCCCGACCCGCTGGATGGCACGGCCGGTGGGATTGTCCCGCCGGCCGTTTCCACTCTCCCGCCGCGGTGGCCTTGGTTTCGCACCAACCACCGCCATTGCTGAGGTATGAACAACAACGCGCCCCTGCCCGCCGGCGACACGCCGGCGCCCCGCAATGACCGCTCACGCATCCTGCGGGCGTTCAATGTCAGCCTGGCCGCCGTGCTGGTACTGGTGGCCGTGTTCGCCCTGCAGGGCACGTTCGACTGGCGACCGTGGGCGGTCGCGCCGCTGGAAGCCAAGGGCCTGCTCGGCCTGATCGGCGGCCCGATGCTGCATGCCTCGGTCGAGCACATCGCCGCCAACAGCATCGCGATCCTGATCCTGGGCACGCTGGCCGGCAGCGTCTACCCGAAAGCCACCGTGCGCGCCCTGCCCCTGCTGTGGCTGGGCTCGGGCATCGGTGCGTGGATGCTGGGCAATCCGGGCAGCGTGCACCTGGGCGCCAGCGGCGTCACCCATGGCCTGATGTTCCTGCTGGCCAGCCTGGGCCTGCTGCGCCGCGACCGCGCGGCGATTGCCACCGGCCTGATCGGCATGCTGTTCTACGGCGGCATGCTGATGACCATCCTGCCGCACGCCGACGGCGTGTCCTGGCAGTCGCACATGGGCGGCGCCTTCGCCGGCATCATCGCCGCGCTGCTGTTCCGCAACGCCGACCCGCTACCGCCGCGCCCACGCTACAGTTGGGAAGACGAAGAAGACGAGGCCGAACCGCTGGCCGACGACGAGCTGGAACCGCCGTCACCGCAGCGCGTGCCGGTGCTGTGGCAGCCGCGCGAAGGCCAGGACTACGTGGTGATTCCGTTCCGCCGGCCGGAAGACCCCCGCGGTTGAGGTGACCGATAGTGCCGGCCGCTGGCCGGCAACCTCATGAACCGGTAGTGGCCGACCTTGGTCGGCACTCCTGCCGTGTGCCAACCAAGGTTGGCATCTACCAGAGCCCGTCAGTTCGCCGCATTCCCCGCCGTGCCCATGCCATCCACCGCCTGCCGGGGTAGTGCCGGCCGCTGGCCGGCAACCTCATGAACCGGTAGTGGCCGACCTTGGTCGGCACTCCTGGCGTGTGCCAACCAAGGTTGGCATCTACCAGAGCCCGTCAGTTCGCCGCATTCCCCGCCGTGCCCATGCCATCCACCGCCTGCCGGCCCAGCGCCGGGTCATCGGTGAAGAACGCATCGATGCCGGTGGCCAGATAGGCGCGCATCTCGGCGACCGAACCCTCGGCATTGCGCGCGTTGTCGGCTCCCTTGCGCAGGTTGCTGGCCTGGAAGTGGTTCTCCGGGCGGAAGGTATACGGAATCACCATCAGGCCCACTGCATGTGCGTCCTGTACCAGCGTGGTCGGTGTCCCCAATGCGCCCTTGGCGTCCAGCGGAATGATCGAGCGCAGCTCCGGACCGATGCTGTCGGCGTAGCTGGCGATGTCCTTCAGTCCGGCCGGGGTCATCATCTGCGCGTAGGTCAGCTTGCCACCGGCCTTGGCGATGTCGGCCGGCTGGGTATCGCCTTTCCACAGCAGCTGCAGCAGGCGGATGTTGCTGCCCCGCCCGATCTTGCCGCGCAGGTAGCGCAGGTTGGCAGTCTCGAACGACTGGATGGTGACCGGCCCGACGTTGGTATAAGCGTTGCCGCGCAGCGCGGTCAGGAGCTTGTCTTCCATCGGCAGGCCGATCGACTGGAAGTAGGTCGGATGCTTGATCTCCGGCACCAGGCCGATGCCGCGGTTGGCACGGCCGGCCTGCTGCACCAGGAAGGCAAGGATCTCGTCGAGGCTGGCAATGCGGAACTGGCCATCGTAGGCAGTGCTGCGCAGTTCCGGCAGGCGCTCACGTGCGTACAGCGTCTTCAGCTCGGCCAGGGTGAAGTCTTCGGTGAACCAGCCATCGACCTTCTGCCCGTCGATGACCTTGCTGGTGCGGCGGCTGGCGAATTCGGGATGCGAGGCGACATCGGTGGTGCCACTGATCTCGTTCTCGTGGCGGGCCACCATCACCCCGTCCTTGGTCATGACCAGGTCCGGTTCGATGTAGTCGGCGCCATCGGCGATGGCCTGCGCGTAGGCCGCCAGGGTGTGCTCGGGCAGCAGTGCGCTTGCCCCGCGGTGGCCATAGACCGACACCTTGTGTGCGGCCGGGGTGGAGGATTCAGCACTCATGGCCACCGATGGTGCCACGGCCAGCGACAACAGCAACGCACAACCCCACGACTTCACTGCGACTTCCCCAAGCGGTATGTGATGGGCGTCAGTATGCGGCGGCAATGTGACAGGCGGGGGACCCCATGGATCCGGTAGTCGCCGACCTTGGTCGGCGCTCTGCCAGCCGGCGTCCATGACCCCGGACGCCCTGTGCCAACCAAGGTTGGCACCTACCAGAGCGAAGGTTGGCACCTGCCAGAGCATGAGCCACACGGTTGATCGATGACGGGGTCGGAGCCCCTTCGGGGATCTGGCCCCAGCCTCACTTGCCGATGCAGAAACTGGAGAAGATCCTTCCCAGCAGGTCATCGGCACTCATCTGCCCGGTGATCTCGCCCAGCGCATCATGCGCCAGCCGTAGTTCCTCGGCGGCCAGTTCCAGGTGCTCATGCGCCAGCTCACCATCGGCGCGCTGCGCATGTTCCTGCGCGCGCTCGATCGCATCGACGTGGCGGGTGCGCGCGGAGAACTCGCCGTCCACCTGCTCGCCTGCCCCGGCCGAAGCGATGCTGTGCAGGCGCACGTGCAGATCTTCCAACCCGGCGCCGGTGGCGGCGGAAACGAACACGCGGTCCGGATCGTCCAGCGTCGGCAGCGCCGTCAGCAGATCCGACTTGTTGTGGATGTAGACCTTGTGCGGCACCGCCGCCACGGCATCGCCCAGCGCCGCTTCGCCGGCCGCCGGATCGCGCGCATCCAGCACGATCAGCGCCAGGTCGGTGCGCTCGATTTCCACGTGCGCGCGGCGCATGCCTTCGCGTTCGATGGCGTCGCCGCCGTCGCGCAGGCCCGCAGTGTCGACCAGGGTCAGTTCCAGGCCATCCAGGCGTATGGTCTCGCGCAGGGTGTCGCGGGTGGTGCCGGCGATGTCGGTGACGATGGCGCGCTCGCTGCCGGCCAGCGCGTTCAGCAATGAACTCTTGCCCGCGTTCGGCGGACCGATCAGCACCGCGTGCAGGCCGTCGCGCAGGCGACGGCCGCGTTCGGCATCCCGCCGCAGCAGAGCAAGATCGCCGCGCGCCTGTTCCAGGCCACGGCGCACCTGCGCGCCACCGAGGGTATCCAGCGGTTCGTCGGCGAAGTCGATGGCCGCTTCCACATGGATGCGCAGCAGCACCAGCTGTTCGACCACTGCCTCGATGCGGCGCGAGAACACGCCGTCCAGCGAACGGCGGGCAGCGCGCGCGGCACGGTTGTCGCCTGCGGCGATCAGGTCGGCGATGGCCTCGGCCTGGGCCAGGTCGAGCTTGCCGTTGAGGAACGCGCGCTCGCTGAACTCGCCCGGCCTCGCCTGCCGCGCACCGAGCGCGATGCAGCGCGCGACCAGTTGCTGCAGCAGCACGGGGCTGCCATGGCCCTGCAGTTCCACCACCTCTTCGCCGGTGAAGCTGTTCGGTGCCGGGAACCACAGCACGATGCCATCGTCGATGACCTCGCCGTCGGCATCACGCAGGCGCGCGTAGTGCGCGTGGCGCGGACGCAATGCAGGTGCGCCCAGCGCATTGGCAATCGCTGCAGCGCGCGGGCCGGACAGGCGCAGCAGGCCGACACCGCCGGCGCCGGGCGCACTGGCGATGGCCACGATGGTGTCGGTACGGATCGCGTCGTTCATCGCTCAGAGCTTCCCCAGCTGCGCACGTGCCTGCGCCGCGCCACTGCCCTGCGGCTGCAGCGCAAGGTAGGTGGTGTAGGCCTGTTTGGCCTTGGCCTTGTCGCCCGCGTTGAAGTAGGCATCGCCCAGGTTGAGATAGGCCACCGCACGCGACGGGTCGATCTTCAGCGTGTTCTCCAGCCAGCGCGCGGCTTCGGCATAGCGCTGCTGGCGGTAGTAGACGAAACCGAGGTTGTTGGCGGCCTGGGCGAAGTCCGGGCGCAGCTTCAGCGCCTCGGTGAACTGCGCGGCCGCCTCGTCGTACTGCTTCTCGCGGTACAGCTGCAGGCCGCGGTCGTTGGCCTGCTGCGCGCGCTGGCGGTCGGATGCCGGGCCGGCGGTGGGCACCACCAGCTTGGCCTTGCCACCCTGCAGGTCGGCCACGGTCACCGGTGCCTGGCTGCCCTTGGCCTCGCTGGCGGCATCGACCTTGTTGTTCAGCGCGATCGCATCGGCGGTCAGCTGGCGCGTATCGGCGTTGAGGAATTCCTGGCTGTCCGGCACCTGGAACACGAACTCGCCGCCCTGCGAACCGGGCAGGCTGCCGAAGGCCGGGGTCTGGTGCGAGACCGCCGAGACCGCCGGCGCCACGTAGGCGGCCAGTTCGGTACCGGTGATCAGGCCATCCCCGTTGAGGTCGCCCTTGCCGGCCAACGCCTGCAGCAACACCCAGGTAAACACCGAGTGACCGTTCGGGCCGGCATCGGCCACCTGCTGGTCGGCACCGCCGGCGGTCAGCATCTGCCGCGCGCTGCGACGCGCGTTCTCGCGCAGGAACGACGACGACGACGGGCCGCCACGGGTCAGGCCGAGGCCGCTGTAGCAGGCATCCATCACGAACATCACATGCTTGGCCTGCATGCTTTCGGCGATGTTCTGGATGTCGGTCATCGCGATCGCGTCGGTGGCGAATTCCTTCGGATCCGAATCGACCGGGATGATGTAGCCGAGGTCGCGCCCGGAGGCGAGCTGGCGGGTCGCGCCATGACCGGCGAAGAACACGAACACGCGATCGTTCTTGCCGGTGCGGTCGTCGGCCAGGCGGTCGTGGAAAGCGGCCAGGATGTTGTTGCGGGTGGCCTGCTCGTTCTTCAGCACGATCACCTGCGAGGACGGGAAGCCGAACTGCCCGGTCAGGGTATCGGCCACCGCCTGCGCATCGTGGCTGGCGTACTCCAGCTTCGGCCATTTGGCGTAGGTGTCGATGCCGACCACGATCGCCCAGGACTTCTCGTAGCCGGTGGTGACGGTGGCAGCACTGGCCTCGCCCTTGCGCGCGCGGGCAACGGTGAACTCGCGGCCATTCCAGCCGGCGAACTGGTAGCCATCGGCGATCAGCCGGTCGAGGATCTGCGGCAGCGCCTTTACCGCACGGTCGTGGATGTCGTGGAACAGGATGATGCCGCGCTGTTCCTTGTTCACCTGGTCGAGCACGCGCTGCACGATCGACTCCGGTACCGGGTCGGCCCAGTCCATCGAGTCGATGTTCCACATGATCGACTTCAGCCCGGCCTCGTTGAGCAACTGCAGGCCTTCGGCGTTGCGCGCGCCGTACGGGAAGCGGAACAGCGGCGCGCGCTTGCTGTCGACGTCCTTCAGCAGCGTGTCGGTGTCGAGTACCTGTTGGCGCAGCGCATCCCCGGTGGTGCGCGACAGCTGGGCGTGGGTCAGGCTGTGGTTGCCGACCGCATAGCCCTCTTCCATCAGGTTGCGGCTGATCTTCGCCATCGGGCCGAGGCTGACCTTGCCGTCGGCCTCGACCTTGCCCAGGTTGCGACCTACCTCGAAGAACACGCCCGGCACGTCATAGCGCTTGAGGATGGCCACCACTTCATCGGTGTAGGCCTTGTGCGGGCCATCGTCGAAGGTCAGCACCACGGTCTTGGCCGGCAGGTCGCGGCCGAAGATCTCGCGGTCGCTGTCCTTCATCGACATCGGGTACGGCTCGATCACGCCATAGTCGCGCAGGATCGCTTCGCGGCTGTAGTCCTTGTGCAGGTGGGCGATGTAGTCGTCCCACTTCTCACGCTTCAGCTCGATGGCACGGGTGCGCTCGAAGCGGCTGAAGATGCGGGTCAGTTCCTGGTTGTAGTTGCGCTCGATCTCGTCGAGCGCCTCCAGATCCTCGCCGACGCGCTGGTGCAGCTTCACCGCCGGCAGCGACGAATCCGTGCCAATGCGCTCATGCAGATCACGCAGCACTTCGCGGAAGGCCAGGCGGTCAGCGTCGAACAGTTCCGGCGCCGACTCGATGTAGTCCAGCACGGTGCCGAGGGTGGCGAAGCGCTGCGGGCTGGTACCGCACAGCAGGGTGTCGAACTGCGCGGCGATCGCCGAGCGTTGTTCCAGGCCATCGTGGAACAGCTGCTGTCCCACGCGCGTGGAGGTGCCGCGGTCGGCGGCCGACTGCTGGTCCTCATCGGCCAGCAGCACGATGATCCGGCGGTAGCCGTCGAGCTGCTTCTGCAGCGCGGCCAGCAGCGGTGCCGCGGCCGGATCGGCGGCGGCCGCAGCCTGCGCGCTGGGCTGGATGACCGTGGTCGTCGGCGCCTTCGCGTCCTTGTCGCCGCAGCCGGCAACAACCAGCGTCAACAACAGCGAGGGCAGGAACAGGCGGAACGACGACGCACGCGGCATGGTGGACTCGAAGGTGGGAGGAACGGTGTGCCGGCGATTCTAACGCCGCATGCGAAAAGCCCGCCTTGCGGCGGGCTTCTGCTGGGGTCAGCCGGCCAGCGGCCGGCTCTACCGATTACTTCTTTTTGACCGGGGCCGGCGCGGTGGTGGCCGGGACCGGCTCGCCGCCATGGCGCTTGGTCATCCACCACTGCTGCAGCAGGCCCAGGCCGCCGTTGACCACCCAGTACAGGACCAGGCCGGACGGCATGAAGGCCATCATGACGCCGAACACCAGCGGCATGAACTGCATCATCTTCTGCTGCATCGGGTCCATGCCCGGTGCCGGGGTCAGCTTCTGGGTGAACCACATCACTGCCACGTTGATCACCGGCAGGATGAAGTACGGGTCGCGTGCGGTCAGGTCCTGGATCCAGCCGAACCAGGGCGCCTGGCGCAGTTCGACCGATTCCACCAGCACCCAGTACAGGGCGAAGAAGATCGGCATCTGGATGAGGATCGGCAGGCAGCCGCCCATCGGATTGATCTTTTCCTTCTTGTACAGCTCCATCATCGCGGTCTGGAACTTCTGGCGGTCATCGCCATAGCGTTCCTTCAGCTGCGCGATGCGCGGCTGGAAGCGGCGCATCTTGGCACCGCTCTTGTACTGGGTCGCCGACAGCGGGTACAGCACCAGCTTCAGCAGCACCACCAGGCCGACGATCGCCCAGCCCCAGTTGCCGACCAGCTTGTGCACCTGGTTCAGCACCCAGAACAGGCCCTGGCCGATCACCGCCATCATCGAGAAGCGGCTGTAGTCGACCACGCGGTCCAGGCCCGGCACGTCTTCCTTGGCAATCAGGTTGACCAGCTTCGGGCCGACCCACAGGCGGGCTTCGGTGCTGGTGGACTGGCCCGGGGCCAGGGTGAAGGCCGGGCCACGCGCTTCGATCAGGTCACGACCGGCCACCTGCGACAGCACGTAATGCGCGGTCTGGTCCTTCTGCGGGATCCAGGCGGTGAAGAAGTGGTGCTGCAGCATCGCCAGCCAGCCGCCGGTGATGTTCTGGTTCAGCGTGCCGTCGTCCAGGTAGTCCTTGAACGCACGACGCTGGTACTTCTTGTCGTTGTCGTACCAGGTGGCACCGTTGAAGCTGAACGAATCCGGGTTGGTCATGCTCCGCGACAGGATGGTCGGGGTGCGGTCCAGGGTGCGGTAGACATAGCCGTTCCACGGTGCGGCGCCGGCGTTGCTGACTTCATCCTTGAAGCGCACGGCGTACTCGTTGCGCGAGACGGTCAGCGTGCGCTTGATGGTCACGCCATTGTCGGCGGTCCACACGAACGGGATCTGCAGTTCGTTCTGGCCCTTGGCCAGCACGAAGTCGGTGGTGTCACCGACCAGCTTGAAGCCGTCGGCGCCCGGCACCGGGGTGTTCTTGTCTTCGCTGGCCCAGCCACTGATCGCGCTGTATGGATGCGCGGGATCTTCGGTCAGCAGGCGAACCGGCGGGCTGCCTTCGTCCTTGGTCTGCGGGAAGTGCAGCAGCTCGGCGTCGAGCACGCGGCCGCCATCGAGCACCAGGCGCAGCACGTCGGTGGTGACGGTCACGCGCTGGCTGGCCGGGGTAGCGCTGGCCTGGGCCTGCACGGTGGCCTGGCCGGGGGCGCCCGGCACCTGGGCGCTGGGGATCGCACCCGGGGTCGCACCCGGAACGCTCTGTGCGGCGGCCGGGGCCGACGTCGTCGTCGGAGCCGGGGTCGGAGCAGCCTTTTCACGGCTCCACTCCATCCACAGCAGCACGGCCACCATCAGCCAGGCAAAAATGAGGAATACGCGGGTCTGGTTCATCAGCGGACAGGCTCGGCGGGGCCGGGACGCGATGCCGGCTCGGTCAAAGAAGGAGTTGCGATGCCATCAGGCGGCGGCATTGTGCCGTCCACGCCCGGCGCGGGCAATGCACGCAGGCGACGCAGCAGGCGCAGGAAGGCCTGGCGGATCTCGTCGTTGCTGGCGGAACGCGCAGCACTACGAGCCACGACGACAAAGTCGCCTGGCTGGATGTCGGTACGTGTCTGACGCAGGATGTCGCGCAGGACGCGCTTGATCCGGTTACGCCCGACGGCGTTCGGATCAACCTTGCGGGAAACCGCCAGACCCAGCCTGGCCGGCCGGTCAGCCGGCAGCCAGTGCAGGGTCATCAGCGGATCGGACACACGGCGGGCGCCGTTGAAGACCGTTGAGTATTCGGCACGCGTGCGAACCCGCGCAGAGCGAGGGAATCGCTTGCGCGGGTCTGCAGTATTCACTGTCGAAGGGATTGCGTCTGCCGCGAGGTGCGGCATGGCAATCAGGCGCTCAGGACTTTGCGGCCCTTGGCGCGGCGACGCGACAGGATCTTGCGGCCGTCAGCGGTCTTCATACGGGCACGGAAGCCGTGGTCGCGCTTACGCTTGAGGTTGCTGGGCTGGTAGGTGCGCTTCGTGGCCATTGGGGGCCTCTCGTATGAATGGGACGGAAAGAACCGGAAATTCTAGAGAGGTACCCCGCCCCAAGTCAACCCCTGGCAGCTACGCGAATTCACTGGGCTGTGCAATAGCTGTGGATGTTTTTGTGAATAAGTAGGGGACAAGCATTCCGAAGGCAGGCGCTCGGTGGTAGTCTGAGCCATCCATTTCCCCCCTTTCCGGCCTGTGTTTGGGCGCCTTGTCGCGTCCATGCCCCGGCCACCGGACGATTATTGCTGATGGATGCTTGGTCCCGTAGTCTCGAGCGCCTCGAAGCGGAGTTCCCGCCGGAAGACGTTCATACCTGGTTGAAGCCGCTGCAGGCCGATCTGCGCGTGGACAGCCTGGTGCTGTATGCACCGAATGCCTTCATCGTCGACCAGGTCCGCGAGCTGTACCTGGCCCGGATCCGCGAACTGCTGGCGCATTTCGCCGGTTTCAGCGACGTTTTTCTTGAAATCGGCTCGCGCCCGCGCCCTGTGGAGGCGCAGAACGCGCCGGTTTCCGCGCCGTCGGCGCATGTGTCCAGCGAACCGCAGGTGCCGTTCGCCGGCAATCTGGACAATCACTACACGTTCGCCAACTTCGTCGAAGGCCGCAGCAACCAGCTGGGCCTGGCCGCCGCCTTCCAGGCAGCGCAGAAGCCGGGCGACCGCGCGCACAACCCGCTGCTGCTGTACGGAGGCACCGGCCTGGGCAAGACCCATCTGATGTTCGCCGCCGGCAACGCCATGCGTCAGGCCAATCCGGGTGCGAAGGTGCTGTACCTGCGTTCGGAACAGTTCTTCAGCGCGATGATCCGGGCCCTGCAGGAAAAGACCATGGATCAGTTCAAGCGCCAGTTCCAGCAGGTGGACGCGCTGCTGATCGATGACATCCAGTTCTTTGCCGGCAAGGACCGCACCCAGGAAGAGTTCTTCCACACCTTCAACGCGTTGTTCGATGGCAAGCAGCAGATCATCCTGACCTGCGACCGCTATCCGCGCGAAGTCGAGGGCCTGGAAGCGCGCCTGAAATCGCGGCTTGCCTGGGGCCTGTCGGTCGCGATCGAACCGCCGGACTTCGAGACCCGCGCCGCGATCGTGCTGGCCAAGGCACGCGAGCGCGGTGCCGAGATTCCCGATGATGTTGCGTTCCTGATCGCCAAGAAGATGCGCTCCAACGTGCGCGACCTCGAAGGTGCGCTCAATACCCTGACCGCCCGCGCCAATTTCACCGGCCGCGCGATCACCACCGAATTCGCCCAGGAAACCCTGCGCGACCTGCTGCGCGCCCAGCAGCAGGCGATCAGCATTCCCAACATCCAGAAAACCGTTGCCGACTACTACGGCCTGCAGATCAAGGATCTGCTGTCGAAGCGTCGGACCCGCTCGCTGGCCCGCCCGCGCCAGGTCGCCATGGCCCTGACCAAGGAACTGACCGAGCACAGCCTGCCCGAGATCGGCGATGCCTTTGCCGGTCGCGATCACACCACGGTGCTGCATGCCTGCCGCCAGATCCGGACCCTGATGGAAACCGACGGCAAGCTCCGCGAGGACTGGGACAAGCTGATCCGGAAGCTGAGCGAATGATGCACGGATGCCGATGAGGCGTCATCGCACAAAACGGTGCAGAATCCGGTAGCAAGCGCGGGACACGTTGTGGATAAAAATGGCGTTTGAAATGGCGCCAGATCTATCCACAGCTTTCCCCACCCCCTGGGGGTCGGTAATACAGAGGGTTTCGATGCCTGAAACTCTTTTATTTACAAAGACTTAGCGTTGTTTTCCAGCGATTCTGTCTCTACCAGCACCACCAAGCTTTTGATTTATTCCACATTTTTTAAAGCATAGGGGCACGGAACCACATGCGTTTCACACTGCAGCGCGAAGCCTTTCTCAAGCCGTTGGCACAGGTCGTCAACGTGGTCGAACGCCGCCAGACCCTTCCGGTTCTGGCCAATTTCCTGGTCCAGGTGCAGAACGGCCAGCTGTCGCTGACCGGTACCGACCTGGAAGTGGAGATGGTGTCGCGGATCGCGGTTGAAGATGCCCAGGACGGCGAAACCACCATCCCCGCCCGCAAGCTGTTCGAGATCATCCGTGCTCTGCCCGACGGCAGCCGGATCACCGTCTCGCAGACCGGTGACAAGATCACCGTGCAGGCCGGCCGCAGCCGCTTCACCCTGGCCACCCTGCCCTCCAACGACTTCCCGTCGGTTGACGAAGTGGAAGCCACCGAGCGCGTGGCCATCGGCGAAGCGACCCTGAAGGAACTGATCGAGCGCACCGCGTTCGCGATGGCCCAGCAGGACGTGCGCTACTACCTCAACGGCCTGCTGTTCGATCTGCGCGGCGATGCCCTGCGTACCGTCGCCACCGACGGCCACCGCCTGGCGCTGTGTGAAACCGACCTGGCCAAGCCCAGTGGTTCCAAGCGCCAGATCATCGTGCCGCGCAAGGGCGTGACCGAACTGCAGCGCCTGCTGGAGAGCGGCGATCGCGAGATCGAGCTGGAAGTCGGCCGCAGCCACGTCCGCGTCAAGCGCGACGATGTCACCTTCACCTCGAAGCTGATCGACGGCCGTTTCCCGGACTATGAAGCGGTGATCCCGATCGGTGCCGACCGCGAAGTGAAGGTTGATCGCGAAGCACTGCGTGCCTCGCTGCAGCGCGCCGCGATCCTGTCCAACGAGAAGTACCGCGGCATCCGCGTGGAAGTCTCGCCGGGCAACCTGAAGATCAGCGCGCACAACCCGGAACAGGAAGAAGCCCAGGAAGAGATCGAAGCCGACACCACGGTCAGCGATCTGGCCATCGGCTTCAACGTGAACTACCTGCTGGACGCCCTTTCCGCCCTGCGCGACGAGGAAGTCATCATCCAGCTGCGCGACTCCAACTCGTCGGCGCTGGTGCGTGAATCCAGCAGCGAGAAGTCGCGCCACGTGGTGATGCCGCTGCGGCTCTGACCGCTGCGCTGTTCCACGTGGAACCGAACGACGCCCGGGATCTTCCCGGGCGTTTTTTTTTGCAGGTTCCACGTGGAGCATCGAACGCGAACCCGTTGAAACGGATCCTGCCCGAGTGGATGTCCTCGGTCACGGGATGCTTGATGTCTCCGAACGATCCTTCTGAAACCTTTGAACTGAAGCAGCCGGGCAACAGGCCATGGTCAGAGAATCAAACCGCATTGCTCTGCCGCGCTTGCCGGATTCCAGGATCAAGCTTCGGTGCCCCGCTTGCCCATCAGCGAGCAGGTGGAATGGACGTCCTGCATCTTCGTTGCCGCTTCTGAAAACGCCACTGTCCACAGCTCTGGTTCGGGTCAGATCGGGCCGAGCCTAGCTTCTAAATCTGGGTATAAATCTAAAGCATGGTGATGATGGTAGCGCCAGATCTCGTGGAAAAATGCCTTATCTATATGATTTAAAGGGTATTTATGCACCTGAAACCCCCTGTATAGAGGCCCCTCAGGCTGGGGGGGAACCTGTGGATAGTTTCAGAGCCTGGTCAAAATGACTTTTTTATCCACAGATTGCCCATACCTTGTGTATAAGTCATACATGGCCGCTGTGGACAGCGTGAAACGGACGGCGTGAATTCCTTGAAATCTGTGGAACCGTCCAGGAGACGGCATCGCAGATTTCTTGAAATCTGCGGGCCATTTACGGCGACTGCGGGAACGTGGCGCGCACGGGGTCCGGACACAGGGAGTGGAATCGTTGAATTCTGAGGGTCCATACCCTGCCTCCCGCTGCAGATTTGAAGGATTTCCAGGGGCTTCAGACCGGAGATCGTGCCCTTCGCTGAAGCGCCGCCACGTGGAACACGCGATCCGGACCTCCGCTTCGTTCCACCCTCCGGCATGGCAGCCGCCGAGGGCCCGTCCGGCTTGACCGATGCAGTAAGCTGATGGATTCCCTGCCCCTCTACCGCCCCGTGCGGATGGTCCTTCGCGCCCCATGCTTATCCGCCGCCTCGCCCTGCACCAACTGCGTCGCTTCAGTGCGGTGGACCTGTCGCCCCAGCCAGGATTGAACCTGCTGACCGGTGACAACGGTGCCGGCAAGACCAGTGTGCTGGAAGCCCTCCACCTGATGGCGTATGGGCGCAGCTTCCGTGGTCGGGTCCGCGATGGATTGGTACGCCAGGGCCAGGAAGCGCTGGAAATCTTCGTGGAATGGGACGAACAGCGTGCCCATCACCCGCCCCACCGCCGCAAGGCTGGCCTGCGCCACAGTGGCCAGGACTGGAAGGGACGATTGGACGGCGAAGATGTCGCGCAGCTGGGCAATCTCTGCGCAGCGCTGGCGGTAGTGACCTTCGAGCCCGGTAGCCATGCGTTGGTCAGCGGTGGTGGTGAACCCCGCCGCCGCTTCCTCGATTGGGGCTTGTTCCACGTGGAACCGGATTTTCTGTCCCTGTGGCGCCGCTACTCCCGGGCGCTGAAGCAGCGCAACGCCCTGCTCAAGCAAGGCGGGCCGTCGCGGATGCTCGATACCTGGGATCATGAGTTGGCCGAGGCCGGAGAACCGCTGACCAGCCGTCGGCAGCACTACCTGGAACGCCTGCAGCAGCGCACCGTGGCCCTGGCCGCGAGCCTGGCTCCGCAACTTGGTATCCAGGGATTGGAGCTGAGCCCCGGTTGGCGGCGGCATGAGCTTCCCCTGGCGGATGCCCTGCTTCTCGCGAGGGAACGTGACCGGCAGGCCGGGTATACCTCGGTCGGCCCCCACCGGGCGGACTGGAGTGTGGATTTCCACAGCATCCCGGGTCGTGATGCGTTGTCCCGCGGCCAGGCCAAGCTGACGGCATTGGCCTGCCTGCTGGCCCAGGCCGAGGACTATGCGGAACAACGCGGCGAATGGCCCGTGATCGCCTTGGATGATCTGGCCTCGGAGCTGGATCGCACCCATCAGGCGCGGGTTCTGGAGCGCCTGCTCAACGGACCGGCACAAATCTTCGTCACCGCCACCGAAACACCGGCGGCGCTGGAAGAACTGACCCACATCGCCCGGTTCCACGTGGAACATGCACAGATCGTGGCTGTGCCATAGTGGGCACACCAGGGCCGCTCGACCCCGGCTGGTATAATTCGGGTTGGAATCCTTTCATTCTCGGCGCATCGCTCCAAGCGGTGGCCGACCTGCGGAGCCTACGGCAAGCGCAATGAGCGACGAACAGAACACCCCGGCAAACAACGGCAATTACGACGCCAACAGCATTACCGCCCTGGAAGGCCTGGAGGCTGTCCGCAAGCGTCCCGGCATGTACATCGGCGACGTGCATGACGGCACCGGTCTGCACCACATGGTGTTCGAGGTCGTCGACAACTCGATCGACGAAGCGCTGGCCGGCCACGCCGACCACGTTGCAGTGACGATCCACGCCGACGGCTCGGTTTCGGTATCCGACAACGGCCGCGGTATCCCGACCGGCAAGCACGAGCAGATGAGCGCCAAGCTCGGTCGCGAAGTGTCCGCCGCCGAAGTGGTCATGACCGTCCTGCACGCAGGCGGCAAGTTCGACGACAACAGCTACAAGGTTTCCGGCGGCCTGCACGGCGTCGGCGTCAGTGTGGTCAACGCGCTGTCGCAGAAGCTGCTGGTGGACGTGTTCCAGAACGGCTCCCACTACCAGCAGGAATTCAGCAACGGCGCAGCCGTGACCGCACTGGCCAAGCTGGAAGCCACCACCAAGCGTGGCACCACCGTGCGCTTCTGGCCGTCGACCGTCGCCTTCCACGACAACGTGGAATTCCACTACGACATCCTGGCCCGCCGCCTGCGCGAACTGTCGTTCCTGAATTCCGGCGTCAAGATCGTCCTTGCCGACGAGCGTGGCGATGGCCGTCGCGATGATTTCCATTACGAAGGCGGCATCCGCAGCTTCGTGGAGCATCTGGCCCAGCTGAAGACCCCGCTGCACCCGAACGTCATCTCGGTCACCGGCGAGCACAACGGCATCGTCGTGGATGTGGCGCTGCAGTGGACCGACTCCTACCAGGAGACGATGTACTGCTTCACCAACAACATTCCGCAGAAGGACGGCGGTACCCACCTGGCCGGTTTCCGCGGTGCGCTGACCCGTGTGCTCAACAACTACATCGAGCAGAACGGCATCGCCAAGCAGGCCAAGATCAACCTGACCGGCGACGACATGCGCGAAGGCATGATCGCGGTGCTGTCGGTGAAGGTGCCGGACCCGAGCTTCTCCAGCCAGACCAAGGAAAAGCTGGTCAGCTCCGACGTGCGTCCGGCGGTGGAAAACGCCTTCGGTGCGCGCTTGGAAGAGTTCCTGCAGGAGAACCCGAACGAAGCCAAGGCGATCGCCGGCAAGATCGTCGACGCCGCGCGTGCGCGTGAAGCGGCGCGCAAGGCCCGTGACCTGACCCGCCGAAAGGGCGCGCTGGACATCGCCGGCCTGCCGGGCAAGCTGGCCGACTGCCAGGAAAAGGATCCGGCGCTGTCCGAACTGTTCATCGTCGAGGGTGACTCGGCAGGTGGCTCGGCCAAGCAGGGCCGCAACCGCAAGAACCAGGCGGTGCTGCCGCTGCGCGGCAAGATCCTCAACGTGGAACGCGCGCGTTTCGACCGCATGCTGTCTTCCGACCAGGTCGGTACGCTGATCACTGCGCTGGGCACGGGCATTGGCCGTGACGAGTACAACCCGGACAAGCTGCGTTACCACAAGATCATCATCATGACCGACGCCGACGTCGACGGCGCCCACATCCGCACCCTGCTGCTGACGTTCTTCTACCGTCAGATGCCGGAGCTGATCGAGCGCGGTTACGTCTACATCGGCCTGCCGCCGCTGTACAAGATCAAGCAGGGCAAGCAGGAGCTGTACCTGAAGGACGACCCGGCGCTGGACAGCTATCTGGCCAGCAGCGCCGTGGAAAACGCCGCACTGGTGCCCGCCACCGGCGAACCGGGCATCGAAGGCCTGGCGCTGGAGAAGCTGTTGCTGGCCTATGCTGCCGCCCTCGATTCCATCGAACGCAACGCGCACCGCTACGACCGCAACCTGCTCGAAGCGCTGGTTGATTTCGTGCCGATGGATCTGGACAGCCTGCGCAGCGCTGGCGAAGGCGAAGGCCTGGATGCACTGGCCAAGCGCCTCAACCAGGGCAGCCTGGGCAGCCCGCGCTTCAGCCTGGAGCTGCAGGAAGCCAATGACGAGCGCCCTGCCGCGGTGCTGGTGACCCGTCGCCACATGGGCGAACAGCACACCCAGGTGCTGCCGATGTCGGCCTTCGAAAGCGGTGAACTGCGCGCGATCCACCAGGCATCGAAGCTGCTGCACGGCCTGGTCCGCGAAGGCGCGACCATCTCGCGTGGCGCCAAGTCGATCGAAGTGGACAGCTTTGCCAAGGCGCAGAACTGGCTGCTCGAGGAGGCCAAGCGCGGCCGCCAGATCCAGCGATTCAAGGGTCTGGGTGAAATGAATCCGGAGCAGCTGTGGGACACCACTGTGAACCCGGAAACGCGCCGGCTGCTGCAGGTCCGCATCGAAGATGCCGTCGCCGCCGATCAGATCTTCAGCACCCTGATGGGCGATGTGGTCGAACCGCGCCGCGACTTCATCGAGGACAATGCACTGAAGGTCGCCAACCTGGATATCTGACACAATCTGGTGACGGCCGGTGCGCGGGGAGGCGCGCCGGCCTTCGACCCTTGAACGCAGGTACCTGATGTCCGCATCCGCCCCGGTTTCCGCCCCGCCCCCGATTCCACCGGCCTCGGTCGCGCCGCGTGCCGGCTCCCCGTTGGCGGGCTTCTTCATCGACCTGGGCATTGCCGCCATCACCCTGTTCGGCCTGAGCCTGGTCACCGGGCTTTTCTGGGGTTTCTACCGCGCGATCATGGTCAGCCGTGCCAATGCCGAGGCCAATGGCGGCGTGCTTTCGCCTGACGCAGTCGGCGCGGCGGTTGGCCAGCCGGGTGCCCTGGCGCAGATCCTGATGGCATTGATCGCTACCGGAGGCGCCGCACTGCTGTTGTACTTCTGGCGCCGTCCCGCCAATGCGGACGAACGCCTCGCCTCCCGCCAGGCACTGCGGCGTCCCTCGACCTGGGGCTGGACCCTGCTGGTGGCCACGCTGATCGTGCTCGGCAGCAACGGCATCGCCTTCCTGGCCAAGCAGTTCGGCATCGAGCCGGTACCGACCAACGTGGAACTGATGCAGAACGCGATCGCGCGTTTCCCGCTGTTCCTGGTGCTGTTCGCGGTGGTGCTCGCCCCGGCTTACGAAGAACTGCTGTTCCGCCGTGTGTTGTTCGGGCGCCTGTGGCAGGCAGGCCGCCCCTGGCTGGGCATCGTCCTCAGCAGCCTGGCCTTCGCCCTGGTCCACGAAGTGCCCGGCCTGAGCAAGAATTCACTGCTGGGCATGGCCCAGCTGTGGCTGGTCTATGGCGGCATGGGCGCCGCGTTCTGCTGGCTCTACCAGCGCACCGGTACGCTGTGGGCGGCGATCACCGCGCATGCGCTGAACAACGCTGTCGCACTTGCAGCGATGGTGTTCCTGGGGTCAATGTAACGCCGTGTCCGCTTGACGAAAGATTAAGCCGTTACGCTACACACTGCGCACATGAACACGGGGGAGCTTCCATGAAACACCTGCTGCTGGCCCTTGTCATCACCACTCTGGTCAGCGCCTGCGCGACCACGACCTCCCCGACCGGCCGCCGGCAGATGGTGGGCGGCGTATCGCAGGCGCAGCTGGACCAGCTCGGTGCACAGGCGTTCGCCGAAACCAAGCAGAAGGAAAAGATCAGCACCGACGGGCGCCAGAACGGCTACGTGCAGTGCGTGGTCAACGCGCTGGTCGCACAGCTGCCGCCTCAGTACCGTGGCGTACGGTGGGAGACCGCGGTGTTCGTGGACAAGGAACCCAATGCCTTCGCGCTGCCCGGCGGCAAGGTCGGCGTGAACACCGGCATCTTCACCGTCGCGAAGAACCAGGACCAGCTGGCTGCCGTGATCGGCCATGAAATCGGCCACGTCATCGCCCGCCACCACGAAGAGCGCATCACCCGCCAGATGGGCGCGCAGACCGGGCTGGCCGTGCTCGGTGCACTCGCCGGCGCCGCCTACGGCGAGGGGGCGGCCAGCACCGTGAACCAGCTTGGCGGGATGGGCGCGCAGACCGCCTTCCTGCTGCCCGGCTCGCGTACCCAGGAGAGCGAGGCCGACGTGATCGGCCAGCGACTGATGGCCCAGGCCGGTTTCAACCCGGCACAGGCGGTCGATCTGTGGCAGAACATGATGGCCGCCAGTGGCGGTCGCAGCCCACAATGGCTGTCCACCCACCCCGACCCGGCCAACCGGATCCAGGAACTGCGACGCGATGCACCGGCCCTGGCGCCGGTCTATCAGCAGGCGCAGGCGGCCGGGCTGCGGCCAAAGTGCGGATGAGTGCGCAGTTTCATGCTGTATTGCAGCACATAAAACGATTTCTCACGCCATCTGTTTCTGATACGTTTGGCGGCTCAGATTTTTCTGACAGTCCGACTTTGCCGCTAACCGGCGGTTCGATCGAGGTGAACGATGATTTTCCGTAACCACAAAGCTGTGCTTTCCGTCCTCGTCGCGACCGCCCTCACCGGCGCCGTGGTCACCGATGCCTTCGCGCAGTCCTCGCGCTCGTCCGAGCGTGGCAACCGCGGCGGCAAGCAGGCCAAGGCCGAGGTGCTGTACCCGAACGCGACCCGCCAGGAGCCGACGGTCAAGGCTTCGGCCAAGCTCGGCAGCAAGCTGCAGAAAATGATCGACAGCTACAACAAGGAAAAGTTCCCGGAGACCCGCACCCAGGCCGACGCGATCCTGGCCGACAGCGCCGCGAACGAGTACGACAAGTCGCTGGCTGCGCAGCTGGCCTCGCAGGCCGCGTACCAGACCGACGACACCGCTGCGGCGATCGCCTACCTGAAGCAGGTCCTGCAGTTCAACGGCCTGGACAACAACGGCCACTTCCAGTCGATGCTGATGCTGGGCCAGCTGGAGCTGCAGGAAGACAAGACCGCCGAAGGCCTGGCGACGCTCGACAAGTACTTCGCCGAGAGCAAGTCGACCAAGCCGGAAGAGCTGATCGCCAAGGGCCAGGCGCTGTACCAGCTGGAGCGCTACCAGGAAGCGATTCCGGTGCTGAAGCAGGCCATCGCCGGCTCGACGGAACCGAAGGACAACTGGAACCAGCTGCTGATGGCGGCCCTGTCCGAAGCCGGCCAGTCCGGTGAAGCGGTCAAGGAAGCCGAGGCCCTGGCTGCCAAGAACCCGAACGACAAGAAGGCCCAGCTGAACCTGGCCAGCATGTACATGCAGGCCGACCAGATGGACAAGGCGGCCGCGGTGATGGACAAGCTGCGCAGCAGCGGCCAGCTCACCGAAGAGCGCGAGTACAAGCAGCTGTACTCGATCTATGCCAACACCGAGCACAAGGAAAAGGACGTCATCGCGGTCATCAACGAAGGGTTGCAGAAGGGCATCCTGAAGCCGGATTACCAGGTTTACCTGGCGCTGGCCCAGTCCTACTACTACTCCGACCAGGTGCCGCAGGCGATCGATGCGTGGCAGAAGGCTGCCCCGCTGTCCAAGGACGGTGAGACCTACCTGAACCTGGCACGCGTCCTGCATGCCGAAGGTCGCATCCCGGAGGCCAAGCAGGCCGCCCAGCAGGCGCTGGCGAAGGGTGTGAAGAACCAGGCTGATGCCAAAAAAATCATCAACCTGAAGTAAGTAGGAATAACGCCTGAATGCCTGCTCAGTTGATGCGCAGGCGCTCAGGATTGGTATAAGCTTGGAGGTTCCTGCGGTGTCATGCACCGCTGATCAGGGATTCCGCCCCCGGCATCCCGGCCCCACTATTGAGCTCTTGGCGCATGACGGAACAACTAGTCGTTCACCGGTACGAACAACCCGATGACAAGGGGCTGAGCTGGCCTCGCATCGTCGGCATCGCGTTTGTAATTGCCCTGCATCTGGCCGCCTTCATGATGCTCCTCATTCCTGCCGTGGCTCCCAAGGCCGTTGCGGAGAAGGAGCGCAACGTCATGGTGACCATCGTCGATGCGCCGCCGCCGCCGCCCCCGCCGCCGCCGCCGCCGCCGACCGATACTCCGCCGCCGCCGGTGAAGAATCTGTCGCCGCCGAAGCCGTCGCCGGTCCCGCCGCCGCCGCAGGCGCCGGTCGTGGATGTGCCGGAACCGCGTCCGAACGATATCGTCACCCCGCCGTCGCCGCCTGCGCCGCCGGCACCTGCGACCTCGATCGAGGCCAGCGTGGACATCTCGTCGAAGGCCATGAATCCGCCGCGCTACCCGCCGGCAGCCTTCCGCGCTGGTATCCAGGGCGAAGTGATCCTGATCATTGATGTCGATGCCAGCGGCAACGTCACCAATGTCACGGTGGAAAAGTCCAGCCGTAACCGCGACCTGGACCGTGCTGCGATGGAAGCAGCTCGCAAGTGGCGCTTCAACGCCGCTGAATCTGGCGGTAAGAAGGCGGCAGGTCGCGTTCGCGTCCCGGTCAACTTTGCGCTGAACTGATGCGTCCGGGTGGCCGCTTGGCCACCCCCGCTCCCGGTTCGATTGTTTAGCTTAGCTACACCCTTTATCACCACACACAACAAAGGTAAGCGTCATGCTGCAGGAAATTTTCATCGCCGCTGCTGCCGGGGGCAATCCGTCCAACGCCCTGTCGCAGATGGGCTTCGAGCACCTGATCCACGAAATGACCACCAAGCCGGGTGATTTCGCGGTTTCCTGGGTCGTGCTGCTGACCCTGATCGCCATGTCGGCCATGTCCTGGTACTGGACCGTCATCAACATCTTCCGTGCCACCCGCCTGAAGAGCGCCGCTGATCGCGTCGTCAGCCTGTTCTGGGACACCCCGAATGCGCAGGACGCCATCCGTGCGATGGAAGAACAGCCGGCTTCCGAGCCGTTCTCGAAGATCGCCCTGGACGCTGCCCAGGCAGCTGCCCACCACCAGCGCGCTGAAGGCGGTGCTACCGGCGGCGTCGGTGAGAACCTGAGCCGTTCGGAGTTCGTCGACCGCGCTCTGCGTCAGGCCGTCACCCGCGAAAGCAACAAGCTGCAGTCGGGCATGACCCTGCTGGCCACCGTCGGTGCAACCGCTCCGTTCGTCGGTCTGCTGGGTACCGTGTGGGGCATCTACGGCGCGCTGATCAAGATCGGTGCCACCGGCTCCGCTTCGATCGACGCCGTTGCCGGCCCGGTGGGTGAAGCGCTGATCATGACCGCGATCGGTCTGTTCGTCGCGATCCCGGCCGTGTTCGCCTTCAACTTCTTCAGCAAGATCAACAGCGCGACCATCAGCAAGTTCGATACCTTCGCGCACGACCTGCACGACTTCTTCGCCACCGGCTCGCGCGTCCGCTAATTGCGGCGCGCGTCACCCAGCGACGAACGTAAGTAGTCACCAAGATCTAGACGGAGCCCGTTATGGCTTTCAGTAGTGGTAACAGCGGCGGCCCCATGGCCGACATCAACGTAACGCCCCTCGTGGACGTGATGCTGGTGCTGCTGATCATCTTCATCATCACGGCGCCCCTGATGTCCCACAAGGTCAAGGTGGATCTGCCGGAAGCCAACCTGATCCAGAAGCCGGAAGACGCTGAAAAGCGTTCCGGACCGATCACCTTGGCAGTCAAGGAAGACGGCTCGATCTACTGGAACGACGAAGAAATCAACAAGCAGACTCTCGAGTCGCGCTTGGCGACCGCCGCCCAGCAGACCCCGCAGCCGCCGCTGAACCTGCGTGGTGACCGCACCACCAAGATGCGCGTCATCAACGACCTGACCAAGGTCGCGCAGGAGCAGGGCATGCTGGACGTCGGCTTCGTCGCGACCAAAGAAAAGGGGCAATAAGCCATGGCATTCAGTAGTGGTGGTGGCAAGGGCCCCATGGCAGACATCAACGTCACGCCCCTCGTGGACGTGATGCTGGTTCTGCTGATCATCTTCATCGTGACCGCGCCGATCATGACGTACCCGATCGCCGTGGACCTGCCGCAGCGCGTGCTCAACCCACCGCCGCAGCTGGTCGAACCGCCGCCGCCGATCGAACTGAAGATCGACGCCAGCAACCAGGTCTCGTGGAACAACAGCCCGATCAATACCAGCGAGCTGCAGCAGCGGATGGAGCAGGAGGTCCAGCGTGACCCGACCAACCAGCCGGAACTGCGCATCGACGCCAGCCCGGATTCCGAGTACGACGTGATGGCCAAGGTTCTGGCCGCCGCGAAGAATGCTCAGATGAAGAAGATCGGTTTTGTGCAGCAGTAATCGCAACACCGCAATACAACAGTCATGACGCGACTGCAGACGCCCCTGGAAACAGGGGCGTCTTTTTTTGTGTCCGAGGGGTCCCATCGGGGTCAGATCCCTTTTCCTGCGGAAAAGGGATCTGACCCCAACAGGCAGCATGCGCCGCTATGATCGGCGGATGCTCGCCCTCTTCGACTCCCTGCGCCATTGGCTCGACGGCATCGCCCACCTCGGCACGATCCTGGCGGTGGCCTACCTGCTGTACCTGTTCGCGCTGGCGGGCTGGATCATGCTGCAGAAGCGCGAGCCGGTCGCCACGCTGAGTTGGATCCTGTCACTGGCGCTGCTGCCCTACCTGGGCCTCTTCATCTACTACCTGCTGGGCCCGCAGAAGGTGAAGCGGCAGCGCCTGCGCCGTGGCCGCGCGCGTTCGGGCATGGAGCATTACAGCGATGTCTGCCCGCCCGATGCCGACTGCACCGAGCTGGCGAAGATCGCCCAGGCCACGACAGGACTGGCACCGAGCAGTGCCACCGAAGTGACCTGGCTGGTGGACGGTGCGGCGACCTACGCCGCCTTGCTGGAAGCGGTCGCACAGGCGCGCGACCACGTGCATCTGGAGTACTACATCTTCAACCCGGACCACGCTGGCACTGCGCTGCGCGATGCCCTGGTCGAGCGCGCCCGCGCCGGTGTGCAGGTGCGCCTGCTGCTCGATGCCGTGGGATCGTCCGCCCTGCCCCGCCGCTTCCTGCAGCCGCTGCTCGACGCCGGTGGCGAAGCGATCTGGTTCCACCCACGGCAGCTGCTGAAGCCCTTCAAGCGCCCCTGGTTGAACCTGCGCACGCATCGCAAGCTGGTGATCATCGATGGCCGTCTGGCGTTCACTGGTGGCATCAACATCACCGACGACGAGGATGAGAGCCGTAGGGCGGATGCCTATCGGGACCTGCACATGCGCATCCGCGGCCACGTGGTACGCAGCCTGCAGCTGGTGTTCGCCGAAGACTGGCTGTACGCCAGTGGACAGGATCCCTCGCGGATGGACGTCGCTCGTCTATGGCCGGCCGACATGCCGCTGCGCGCGGATGGCCCGATCAACGCCCAGGTGCTGGTGTCCGGCCCGGATTCGGGCTGGGAAACCATTCACCGCCTGCACGTGGCGGCGATCCAGGAAGCGCACGCGCGGGTGTGGCTGGTGACGCCCTATTTCGTGCCCGGCGAAGCGGCGCGGATGGCACTGACCTCGGCCGCACTGGGCGGACTGGACGTGCGCCTGCTGGTACCGAAGATGAGTGATTCCTGGTTCGTCACCCAGGCCGCACGCTCCTATTTCGACGAGCTGCTGCACGCCGGCGTGAAGATCTACGAGTACGGCCCGCGCATGCTGCACACCAAGGCGTTCATCGCCGACGACGATGTCTGCATCGTTGGCAGCGCCAACTTCGACCACCGCAGCTTCCGGCTCAACTTCGAGCTGTCGATGATGATCAGCGACCGTGACCGTGTCGCCGCGCTGGCCGAACTGCTGCAGGGCGAATTCGACCGCGCCACCCGCGTGCATGACCAGGCCGGCCGCTCGCTGTGGCTGCACCGCCTGCCGGAGGCCTTCGCGCGGCTGGCCTCGCCGCTGCTCTGACGCAGCGCTACACTGCGGCGATCATCCGGGGAGCCCGACTATGTACTGGTTGTACCTGCTGCTGGCGCTGGGCTGTTTCGCCTTCGCGCTGAAGACGCCCAGCGCCGGGCTGATGAGCCTGTGCCTGCTGGCCGCCCTCGCCTTCCTGCTGGCCTGGGTACGTGGCCGCTATGTGGCCCGCTTCGGCGACCTGCAGCGCGACCCCGCCACCCTGGTCGATGCCGAGGAACTGCGTCGCCTGCGCGAGCAGGCCCAGGCCCGGCGCAATGATGACGCCACCGACCACGATCCGTCCCCTCTTTCCAAGTAGTCCCGTTCCATGACCCAGCTCAGCGTCAACGTCAACAAGATCGCCGTCCTGCGCAATTCGCGCGGCGGCGCCGAACCGGACGTGGTGCGTGCCGCCCAGGCTTGCCTGGATGCCGGTGCGCATGGCATCACCGTGCACCCGCGACCGGACCGCCGCCACATCACCGCCGAGGACGTGCTGGCCCTGTCCACGCTGACCCGCGCCCGAGGCGTGGAGTTCAACATCGAAGGCAATCCGTTCGCGCCGCCGCGAGAGGGCTACCCCGGCCTGCTGCCGCTGTGCGCGCAGACCCGCCCGGCGCAGGCCACCCTGGTGCCCGACAGCGACGGCCAGATCACCTCCGACCACGGCTTCGACTTCGAGCGCGATGCCGAGCGCCTGCGCCCGCTGGTGGCCGAACTGAAGGCGATGGGATGCCGGGTCAGCCTGTTCGTCGACGCGGGCAACCCGCTGCTGGAGCAAGCGGCCGAAGTGGGTGCGGACCGCATCGAGCTGTATACCGGGCCCTATGCGGAGGCGCATGCGGCTGGTGATGCCGACGCGATGCTCGCGTTGTTCGCCACTGCTGCTCGACGAGCGCAGGCTGTCGGCCTGGGCGTCAATGCTGGCCACGACCTGTCGCAGGACAACCTCCGCGAGTTCCTGGCCCACGTGCCAGAGGTACTGGAGGTGTCGATCGGCCACGCGCTGATCGGCGAAGCGCTGTACGACGGGCTGGATGCCACCGTGCGCGGGTACCTGGCGCTGCTTTGATGCATTGCAGCCGAGCGTAGGCTCGGCTCTACAAGGTCCCAGCATCAACTGTAGAGCCGAGCCCATGCTCGGCTCAGCATAGTCCTGAACCCTTCAGGCGGCCGTCGCAGCCAATGAGACAGCCACGACGTACCCTGCCGCAATGGGTATCGCGATCAAGGGCCGAGGTTCCACGTCCCACCTTGCCGGGCGCTTTGAAAGCACCGTCAGCGAGGCGGTGGACGACGGCTGGGCGGTCGACGAGAGCGAGGAATTCCTCGCCCCGCGCCTGCGCACCGAGGTGCGTGCCGAAACCGCACGCAGCATCATCACCCGCAACAATTCGCCGGACGTCGGCTTCAGTCAATCGGTGAATCCCTACCGCGGTTGCGAGCACGGTGCGAACGTGCCGTAAGTGCTCACGGAAATTATTTATATAAAACAATCACATATGCTCATTCTGATGAGCACTTTGCACACTGAATGCAACCCGCGCCTCTCTGCCAGGGCCAATGGAACGACTCCTAGTTCGTGTCCGTACTTCGAAGAACCCAACCGAGCCGCCAGGCTCAACGGCGCCTGACATTGAGGTGTGGATAACTCTGGGGGCAATGGGACGTCGAATTCAGCTCAGTCCCTACGGCTACATGAATCCCCGTCAGTTGCACTGCCTGTGGTTAGCAATAATACTAATTGCTCGCTGAAGGGCTTGAGGGAGATATGGAACAAGACGCCCGCAAGGTCCAGGCGCCAATCAAAGGCCGAGGCTCCGCCTCACGCGTACCGAGCAGGTTCGATACGACAGCGACAGTCGGAATCGATGATGGCTGGGAATCAGTCTATGAAGATCTTCGCGAGATGCCCCCGCTGAGGACTGAGGTAACTGAAGAGCGGGCGAGGAGTGTGATCAGCCGGAACACTTCACCTGACGTTGGCTTCAGTGCATCGGTCAATCCCTACAGAGGATGTGAGCACGGATGTGTCTACTGCTTCGCCAGACCCTCGCACGCCTACCTGAGCCTATCGCCGGGTTTGGACTTTGAGACCAAGCTGTTTGCCAAGACGAATGCCGCAGAGCGATTGCGTAGTGAGCTTAGCCGTCCGAGCTACAAATGTGCAGCAATCGCTCTAGGCATCAACACAGATGGTTACCAGCCTATCGAAAGGAGTTATCAGATTACCCGTCAATGCCTTGAGCTCCTGGCCGAGACGCGCCACCCTGTGAGCTTCGTCACCAAGAGTGCGCTGATCACCCGCGACATCAACCTGCTCGCAGCGATGGCGAAGGATCGTCTGGTCACGGTCTACTTCTCCGTGACCACGCTTGATCGAAAGCTGTCAGCCAAGCTCGAGCCCAGGGCAGCGGCACCGCATGCGAGACTCAGGGCGATGGATGCACTGCATAGAGCCGGCGTTCCGGTAGGAGTACTGGTTGCCCCAGTAATTCCCCGCATCACTGACAACGAGCTCGAGGCGATCCTCGAAGCAGCTCATGCCCATGGAGCGCGGGCTGCAGGGTATGTGTTGCTGCGCCTACCCAACGAGATCAAGGAAATCTGGAAAGAATGGCTGGAGCTGCACTATCCGGATCGGGCGGAACATGTGCTGAGCCTGATGCGCCAACTGCACGGCGGGAAGGAATACGACTCTACCTTCGGAACGCGCATGCGTGGTACCGGGCCCTTCGCAGACCTCTTGGCGCAACGTTTCAAGAAGGCACACCGGCAGCTCGGCTTCACAAAGCTCCCGCCTCTGAACACAGAACTATTCCAGCCTCCTAGGGAGTACTCCCCACAAGGCCAACTCTTCTAACGCCGAAAAAGAGCGATCGCTGCAGGCAACTAGGAACGAAACGGTCTCATGCCGTGAGACAGGCTGAGCCTAGCCTTCCCACGACGACGGAGAGCAAACCTATGAACTGGCTGAAGCTACTGCGCTTGTACTTCCCTGCCCTGCTGGCCGCATTCTTGTCCTTGATCTGCGCACTCATAGTGTCCTCGCTAAGCGGCAATAGCATGACCAGAGGGTTCTATCAGGCGATGATCTGGCTCCCAGTGGCAGGAATGGCATTTGCCTTCATTCTCGGGGCCTGGACAACCTATCGCTGCAGGCAAGCGGAGCTCGGACTTGGTCCAACCTGCCCCTACTGTGGCGGCCCGCTTGGCCCTGAGAAACAAGGCCGATACAGCTTGCATCGGACATGTATGGCTTGCGGCAAGCATGCAAATGAGCGCCACTACCGCTAACGGTAGCTAGAGGTCAAAGGACCTCGGACATGGTTGCCTACAGGCAAAAAAGTTGAAGCGTTGCATGCTGCAGCACCGAGTCAGCTCCGCAGCGAGCGCACAATCTGCGCACTGGCCATGGAGAAAATGCGACCTGAGTCGCACAAACTTCGTTCTGTGAAATCGGTCTAAGAACTGCAGCGCATCCTTCCCTCTGAGCGTAACGCATTGAGTTCCCACAACTAACTGTTCGAAGATTGAGGCTGTCTGAGCGATCTCCGACAAGAATTTTTCCAGTCTTGAACTGGAAACAATGGTGCGACTATGTTCTCGCGCCATGACGATCTATGACGCTGAAATCCGGCACGTAAAAGCGCCAAAAGCAAAGGATCAAAGCGCTGGGAAGCGCACACATTCAAAACGATCCGGAGATGCCAGCACACCACTACCAGCAGGTTTCAGCTTCCTGGTCAGCCGAGACACGGCAATGGCCATCGAGCCAGCATTTGAGTTTCTTTGCTATGAAACCCTGACCAGGGAAAAGCGGCCGTCTCTTGTTTGTTCCCCTGCATCAGCAAAGGGCTGGGCTGAGGACCTCATAGACTTCCATCACTACCTCGATGCGAGAGGCAGAACGTTCGAGCTGATCGATGAAGAGCTTCTTCAAGGCTATGCATACGATTTAAACAACAGCATCTCGCCTGTGACCTTTAGAAAGTTTGCGGCAAGTACGATACGTCGCCGCTG